>CAYYUS010000173.1:0-5988 GCA_964474925.1 uncultured Akkermansia sp.
TCGATCGAGAGCCAGGCTACTTTATTGGGGCCATGTACGTTAGTTATGGATTGGCTATTTTTCAAGGGATCATCACATTTTTAATTTTCTATTTTTTATTCCCTTCCATCGAAACAGTGTGGATCCCAATAGCTATTCTGGCGGTTCTATTAGTGTTTGCTAAAAAGAATTTTAAGTTGGCAAGGATAATTTACATCCATATATTCCCTTGGTAAGAGCTACTCCAACTTCGCGCTCTTGGTAAAAAACCGCACAGGATATAGCGCGGCAAAAAACCCAATCAGCATGATCAAACAAAAGATCCAAACAAAATCTCTGGCTTGTAATTCAATAGGGTAGTAAGGGATCACAAATTCATCACCAAATGTTACTAAATGAAATTTAATTTGTAACCAGCAAACAAATAAACCTAATATCAAACCTATAGTTGCACCAACACCGGTAATTAAAAATCCTTCGCGCATAAAAATGTTTCTTACTAATGCAAGATCTGCACCTAAGCTAAATAGGGTTTTAATATCCTTTTTCTTTTCAATGATGAGCATGGTAAGTGCTCCAATGATATTAAACGTGGCTATGATCAAAATAAAAGCGAGAATAATAAAGGTAGCTAGCTTTTCAGTTTCTAATGTTTTAAATAATACATCATTTAATTGATAACGGTTCTTTACCACATAATCATTACCAAGCATGGCCATTAATTTTCCTTGAACTTCTTCCTTATTGGTACACCTTATTTCAATAGCACTTACACGAATGCTATCGCTAAATAATTCACGCGCCGTTCTTAAACTCACAAATACAAATTGATAATCAAATTCGTCGTTTAACGAGAATATGCCATTTGGCGTTAAATAAACCTGAGTAAAATTATCTTGCGCATTTAAACTGCTTGTTTTTCCTTTGTTAGGACTCAATAAACTCAACTCCCCCGAGATCTCCATGATATTCACTCCAAGTATATTGGCCACGCCGCGCCCTAATACAATAAAATTCTTTGTTTGGTTGATCTGATATTTCCCTTCTACAATGGAGGAATCAACTTTTGTGACTTTTGTAAAATCATCATCAACACCTTTTACCGAAACTAGAGTTTGTTTTTCGCTATTCTTTATAAGGGCTTTATCCGAATAGGTTTGCGAAATGGCTTCAACGCCACTTATTGTTTTTATTTTTTGAAGTAAAGCGTTATCAGCCGTAAAATATTTTCCTTTGGCCGCTGTGATCTTAAGATCGGGTTCAAATGTATTGTATAATCCGGCCACAGCTCCTGTTAAGCCGTTCATGGCCGAAAGAATAACAATAAGTGCGCCCGTGGTTATCGCAATAGCAATAATGCTTATCCAACTAATGATATTAATGGCATTGTTGGATTTTTTTGAAATAAGATAACGGCGTGCTATGAAAAAACTGAGATTCAAGTTTATTTTTTTAGCAGACTTTCAATTTTCATGGCGTAATCTAATGAATCGTCGAGGTAAAAATGTAACTCGGGAACAATACGTAATTGCTTTCCAACCAAATTACCTAAACGCTTACGAATAGGCGCTTTTTGCTCTTCCACCAATTTAAAAATCGCGTCACGGTCTTTTGTGGCCATAATGCTGATATATACTTTTGCAATACCAAGATCGGCACTAACCCTTACCTGAGTTACGGTTATAAAGGCTCCTCCAAACAAATTTCGCGATTCGCCTCTAAAAATTTCGGCTAATTCTTTTTGTACTAATTTGTTTATTCTTTGTTGTCTTACGCTGTCCATGCAGTAAAGGTAAGCATTTTCGCATAATAATAAGGCATTTACTGCGTTATACACCTCCGGCTCAAGTAGCTACAAACGTTATAATTCGTATATTCGCACAAAATGAGGAAGCTTTTCTCCGCTTTAAAATACATAAAGAACTACAAGGGCAATACTGCGCTTAATATCCTATTTAACGTGCTGTTTGCCATTTTTAATGCTGCTGCTTTAGCACTTATTGCACCCTTTCTTCAGTTGTTATTCAAAGAGGACACTTCTATTGCTAAAATAATTATGAAGGGAGAGCCCATTTTCTCTCTATCGTCTACTTTTTTTCAGGCTGCGTCCGATTACTATTTGGCTAGCTTGGTCTTTATAAAAGGCAAGGCCGGAGCACTAATGCTTATTTGCGCCATGGTTTTTGTGATCACTCTTTTTAAGAATATTTCAAGATACATGGCCATGTTCTTTATTGCACCAATTCGTAATGGCGTTGTTCGTGATCTAAGAAATAAAATGCATAAAAAAGCATTAGACCTCCCCTTAAGTTATTATAGCGACGAGAAAAAAGGTGATCTGATGAGCAGAATGACGGCCGATGTAATGGAGATCGAATGGAGTATCATGCAAACTTTGGAAATGATATTTCGTGAGCCTCTTACGGTTGTGATCATTTTTTCGGTAATGCTGGCTATTAGCACAAAATTGACACTTTATATTTTAGTGCTTTTACCAATTGCCGCTTTATTTATTGCCATCATTTCGCGAAGTTTAAAAGGATCAGCGCGTAAAGCCAAAGAAACTTTAGGAAGTCTTGTAAGTTTGATCGAAGAAACTTTAGGAAGTATTAAAGTGGTAAAAGCATTTAATGCTGAGCGTCATTTGCAAGATAAATTTGAAAAGACAAACCAACAATTCTTTAAGCAGTCGGTAAAGGTATATCGTCAAACTGATCTTGGATCTCCTTTAAGTGAATCTATTGTGATGGGAATTTTAATGTTGATCTTATTTATTGGTGGCAATATGGTTTTTAAAGGCGAACTCCAAGGGGCTTTGTTTATTACGTATTTTGGATTAGCATCACAATTGCTTCCGCCAATAAAACAAATAACGCAATCGTATAATAATATCCAAAAAGGAATTGCCAGCGAAGAGCGTATCAATAAAATATTGGATGCTGATATGGAGATCCATGAAGCAGCAAACCCGAAGGAGATCAAAAACTTGAATTCATCTATTGAATACAAAAATGTATCGTTCATGTATCACAAAGCAGGCGTTGGCTATGTATTAAAGGATGTGAATTTAAAAGTAGCCAAAGGAAAAACCATTGCATTAGTAGGGCAGAGTGGAAGCGGTAAAACAACCATGGCCGATATGTTGCCGCGTTTTTATGATACAGATAAAGGAGAAGTATTAATTGACGGACAAAACATAAAAGACATTAGCATTAAATCACTCAGAAGTATTATTGGTGTGGTAACGCAAGAGAGTATTTTGTTCAATGATAGCATTTACAATAATATTGTTTTTGGAATAGAAGGAAAAACGGAAGCTCAGGTAATGGAAGCAGCCAAAATTGCCAATGCGCACGATTTTATAAGTGAAATGCCAAATGGGTATCATACAAATATTGGCGATAGAGGTAGCAAATTAAGTGGCGGGCAAAAACAACGCATTAATATTGCACGCGCTGTATTAAAAAATCCTGATATTTTGATTTTAGATGAGGCTACATCAGCCTTAGATACCGAAAGTGAAAAGTTAGTTCAAGATGCTTTACAAAAATTAATGCATAGCCGCACAAGTATTGTGATCGCTCATCGCTTATCAACTATCATCAGTGCCGATGAAATTATTGTAATGAGCAAAGGCGAGATTGTTGAACGTGGAAATCACCAGCAATTATTAGCGTTGAATGGGCAGTATAAGAAACTGTGTGATATGCAGAATATAGCTTAGTTACTTCCAATGAAAGCAAGCCGAAGTAACTCTCTTTCTTTTCCAAATATCCCACCCACCCACGTAAAAGATCCTCTTTAATTGCTTGTAGCGAGAACTGTGTTTTTTGCGTTTACCTTTCCAGTGTTTGGTTGTTTTATTTCTTGATCCAAAAGAACTTGAACCTGTACGATCCATTTTTTGTTCGGATACTTTTAATTCTCCGGGCCCATCGTTTATTTTTCCCAATACATTATCGCCTTCAAAAATTGAGATTCTAGCAAGATCATCAGAACTTATTCCCTCATGATCTTCTTTGTTGTTTCCGTTGATCTGCTTATTTATCTTTCCTTGGTCATCATCGCTTATTCCTGTTTCTTTTTTCAACACATTATTTTGAGCCAGCAAATTTTTAAATTCATCATCCGCCAACTTTTGATATTTGTGACAAGGACAATTCGGATTTCGTGGATCGGTAATTGGATAAGAGGTCTGTGCAACCACAACATTTACAAAAAGGATAATAAGAGCGGTCAAAAGACCACTCTTATTATTTCCTTGATTATTTCCTCTGCTAAAGTTCAATTACGATGCTTTTTTAATTGTTATTTTACTTAAGCCTGCCCATGTTTTAAATTCATTGGTATAATATAAGTACGCCGTTGAAGCTGGCGCATCATACTCGCCCGGCATTTCTGCTTTAAGATCTAAGTTGATCTCTTTTACTGCTTTTGAAGCCATACCTCTATAATATACTGCTAAGTTATTTCCCTTGATCTCGTAGTAATCAAATACACCTTTTTCTTGCATTTCTTTTAGTTGCCAAGGTTGAATAGAGAAGCCTGCAGGTACACCAATAATGGCCATGGTGCTTGGAACTTCTTCACTCTTTTTGTTAGTGATCGTTGCAGTTAAACGAACGGTTTCGCCAACATTAGCAGTTGTTGCAGCCATCTTTGTTTTCAGATCGATATTACATTCTGCATCACTTTGCGGTAAAGATGTACTCCAGTTAATTGCAAGTGAATAAGGCAATGGTGTTTTTACACCGATGTATTTCACTTTTACAGTGTGTTTACCTTCGCCTTTAATGAATTGCTCTAAGCCTTCTGCTGTAATTGCATTTTTATCTCCGGCTTTGTATTCTTTCTCCATTACTTTTTTACCGTCAACATAAATGGCAATTGTTCCATCTTCACTTGTTTTTTTGCTGGCCTTTGCATATTCAGTTAAGGCTTTCAAGGCTAAAATGGTTCCTTGTGTTGAACTAAATACACCTGAACCCTGGCGCATACTCACTAAGTACTGTACCGCTTTAGTTAATTCACCGGCCTGTTTGTTCGATTTCAACATCGACATTATTGCTAATGACGTTGTTTCGATCAATAACGATTGCCCTTGTGAGTAAGTGATCGAATGCGTTAAACCATTAAAGCCACCATCTTTTTGTTGTTTGCTCATCAATACTTTCATGGCTTCATCTCCTTTGGTATTCTCTTTTAAAGAGTAAGCAGCGTTTGCCATCATAGCTAACATATATGGATCTTTGCTATCCATTGCTTTGCTAAAAGATGTGCTGAATTCTTTTTTGAAATCGCTATAGCCTGCTTCCGCTAAAGCGTAAACAATGTATGCGTTCAAAATATCATCACTAATTCTTCCAAAATCATGGTAAGCATGTTTCTCTCTTGCAAAACCACCTTTACCGTCTTTATGACTCATTAACCAGGTTGAAGTACGATCTAACATCACTTGATCAACTGCTTGTCCCGCTTTTTTCATGTCGTTAAATTCCATTAAGCCGTATGCGGTTAAACCTTCGTGTCCCGGATTTGAACCAAACCACTCATATCCTTTTTGCGACGCTTCAAAACCAATTAAACGCTTATAACCTCTCTCTAAAAGATCAGTAGCTTTTGCTAAAGTTTTTGTGTCTTTGCTATCCGTAGTTTTTAAATAATCCATTACCATAGCATTTGGATAAGCTGTACACGATGTTTGTTCAAAACAACCGTATGGCTCTTGTAAAATTCCTTCTACACCTTTCATTAAGTCGTTCACCACATTTGGATACGCGCTAAATGTTGCTTTTAAGGATCCGTTAACCATTTTGTTGATCTCAAATTCATATTCTTTTTCTACCTCTTGTGCAGAGAAGGATGTTTCAACAGGGAAGCCTTTAGGTACAATACGAATGGTTTGAGTAAATGCATCGCCTAAACCACAAGCTTTAAAACTGATCGTGAAATCGCCATAACCAATTTTATCAAGCACTTTATAATCTAAATAGATAACTTTTGCTTTAC
>CAYYUS010000174.1:0-5965 GCA_964474925.1 uncultured Akkermansia sp.
AAAGGAGAATAACATGGCAATTCAGTTAACAAATAGAAGCAAGGTTGTTTCAAATAAAGAGCAGAGTTTTTCGGAGAGACTTTATTTGCCGGCAATTGTAAAAGGCATGCTTATTACATTTAGCCACTTGTTCAAAAAAACACCTACGGTAAGATATCCTGATCAATTAAGATCAAGAGCAGGTGTTTATCGCGGGCAGCATGTTTTAAAACGTGATGAAAATGGCGCAGAGCGCTGTACAGCTTGCGGTATGTGCGCGGTGGCTTGTCCGGCCGAAGCAATTACCATGGAAAATGGCGAACGCAAAAAAGGAGAAGAACATTTGTACAGAGAAGAGAAATACGCAACCATGTACGAAATAAATATGTTGCGTTGTATCTTCTGTGGTTTATGCGAAGAGGCTTGTCCTAAAGAAGCTATATTTTTAACGGATAGAATTGTTGACGCAGAATACGAGCGCGATACATTTATTTATGGAAAAGATAAATTGGTAGAGAAAATTGATAAGCGCATTGATGTAAGCATACGTGAAACAAAAGAAGTTGCGGAGTTCAAAAAAATACCGGGACTAAAACACAACGAATTATTTGACAGCAGTAAACAATTGAAAAAAGGAAAACATTAAAATTAGAATATGTTAGGATACACAATAACGCAATGGCTTTTTGGAATACTCTCTTTCCTTGCGATCATGTTTGGTTTAATGGTTGTGTTTAGTCGCAACCCTGTAAATAGCGTATTGTATTTGGTAATGACATTTTTTTGTATTGCCGGGCACTATTTATTAATGAACGCACAATTTTTAGCTATCGTACATATTGTAGTTTATGCCGGAGCCATTATGGTTCTCTTCTTATTTATTATCATGCTCATGAATTTAAATGAAGATAGCGAACCGCAAAAAACCTGGCTCACAAAAATTATTGCAGCGGTAGCAGGAGGAATGATGTTGTTTGTTTTAGTTGGTTCTTTAAAAGGATCAGAGCAATTAGGCTTAAGCGTAAGTGGCTCTTCACAAATTGGATTGGTAAAGAATTTAGGAATGGTTCTATTCAAAGATTTTCTTTTCCCTTTTGAAATTGCATCCATCTTGCTTTTAGCAGCATTAGTTGGTGTTATTTTGCTTGGAAGAAAAGAAACGGTTGGTATGGACAAAAAATTATAAGCACATGATAAACGGAATTTCAATAAACTATTACATACTGCTAAGCGCCATTTTATTTATTATTGGTTCTATTGGCGTTATGGCGCGTCGCAACTCTATTATTATTTTTATGTGCGTTGAGTTAATGCTTAATGCTGTTAATTTATTATTGGTATCGTTTAGTACTTTACATAACGATGCAAAGGGACAAGTATTTGTATTTTTTATTATGGCCGTGGCCGCAGCGGAAGTTGCAGTGGGCTTAGCTATTTTAAGTATGATATACAGAAACGTAAAAAGTATTGACACGCATTTATTAAGTAATTTAAAGAATTAGTATGATCAAGTTAGTTGGTTTAGTACCACTCTTCCCGCTTATTGGATTTTTAATAAACGGCTTCTTTGGAAAAAAGTTGAGCAAATCGCTTTCAGGCCTTATTGCTTGTTCGGCTATTTTAGCTTCGTTTATTTTATCGGTTGGAATTTTTATGGAGGCTCGTCATTTGCCTACCCATTCGCAAATAGTAAATTTATTTTCATGGATAAGCGCAGGTTCTTTGAATATTCCTTTTGAGTTTGTTGTTGATCCGCTTTCTACGTGGTTCTTATTGATCATTACCGGCATCGGATTTTTAATTCATGTGTATTCAACTTCATACATGCACGAAGACGAAGGCTTCTCGCGCTTCTTTACGTATTTAAATCTGTTCGTATTCTTCATGTTGCTTTTAGTATTAGGCAATAATTTCCTCATCATGTTTGTTGGTTGGGAAGGCGTAGGATTATGTTCGTATTTATTAATTGGCTTTTGGTTCAAGAATACCGATTACAATAATGCAGCACGCAAAGCATTCATCATGAATCGTATTGGTGACCTTGGATTTTTATTAGGCATACTTTTAATTTTTGTAACATTCGGCAGCACAAGTTTTGATCAGGTATTTTCAAAAGCAGGAACTGCTGAACACGGAACTATTACCGCAATAGCTTTATTATTATTTATTGGCGCTATGGGTAAATCGGCGCAAATTCCTTTGTACACGTGGTTGCCTGACGCGATGGCGGGACCAACACCTGTATCAGCACTCATCCACGCTGCAACCATGGTTACTGCCGGTATTTATATGATCACTCGTGCAAATGTATTTTACTCTATTAGTGAAACCGCCTCTGCAGTTGTTGCAGTAGTTGGTGTGGCTACAGCGTTATTTGCAGCAACTATTGGTTTGTTTCAAAACGATATTAAAAAAATATTAGCGTATTCAACCGTATCACAATTAGGATTAATGTTCTTAGGATTAGGCGTTGGCGCATACAGTTCTTCGGTATTTCACGTAACAACACACGCGTTCTTTAAAGCTTTATTATTCTTAGGCGCAGGTTCTGTTATTCATGCCATGGGCGGAGAGCAAGATGTTCGCAAAATGGGCGGATTAAAAAAAGCATTGCCAATTACATTTATCACAATGCTCTTAGGAACAATTGCCATAAGCGGTGTTCCGGGTTTTTCAGGTTTCTTTTCAAAGGATGAAATTTTAGCACATACATACGAGCATAGTCCAACATTATGGTTCTTTGGAATGTTAACCTCGATGCTAACTGCATTTTATATGTTCCGTTTAATGTTCTTAACCTTCTGGGGAAGTTTTAGAGGAACAAAAGAACAACATCATCATTTACATGAATCACCAAAGGCAATGACATTCCCTTTAATTGTTCTCGCCATTCTTTCGGTATTAGGTGGTGTAATTGGCTTACCACATTTTTGGGGTTTCCACAATTTTATTGGTGATCATTTAGAGCCATTGATCTTGCGTAAAAACCCAAGTACATTACCTCACGATACAGAGTGGATGTTAATGGGCATTGCTTCTGTTGCCGCTCTGGCTGTAATTTATGTAGCATATATTATTTATCGCCAACGTAATATTATTCCTTTGAACGAGAACGATAAAATGCCGGCATTACAGAAAACCATTTACAATAAATATTATGTAGATGAAATTTATGATGTTATTATAAGAAAACCATTAGACGCCATTTCAACTGTATTCTACAAATTTGTTGACAAGCAAATTATTGATGGTATAGTAGAAGGAGTAGGAAGTTCGGTAAAAGGAATTGGTAGTGTGGTAAGATTAGCGCAGCAAGGTGATATTAGTTTTTACATTATCACCATGATGCTTGGTGTAATTGGTATTTTGTTATTTACATTTTTATTATAATTAATTAGAGAGATCGTATGTTAGCAGGTTCATTAATAGTTTTTCCTTTAATCGCTGCCTTATTGGTATTTATGGCAAAAGGTAAAGGAGCGCGTAACCTGGCACTAGGCTTTTCGATACTGCAATTCGCACTATCGCTAGTAGCTTTGTTCCAGTTCAAACACAATCCGGCATCTCATCATTTGCTCTTGAATTGTACTTGGGTAAAATCGTTGGGAATTAATTTCGCCGTTGGCTTAGATGGATTTGCCATGCTAATGGTATTGCTTACCACTTTTTTAGTACCCCTTATTATTGTTACGTCATTTAAAAACACTTACGAGCGCGAGAATATATTTTATGGACTCATTTTATTAATGCAAATGGCATTAGTTGGTGTGTTCATGGCGAATGATGGATTCCTGTTTTATGTGTTCTGGGAATTAGCGCTCATCCCAATTTATTTTATTTGTTTAATGTGGGGCGGAGAGAACAGAGGAAAGATCACCTTCAAATTTTTTGTGTACACATTGCTTGGTTCGCTATTTATGTTAGTTGGTTTGGTGTATTTATATAACCATTCCATGTCATTAGCAGGAACAAAATCGTGGGCCATTCAAGATCTTATTAATTCAGGAAGAAGTTTGGCCGAAGGTCAGCAAAGCATTATTTTCTGGCTCATCTTTATTGCCTTCGCCATTAAAATGCCAATTTTCCCTTTCCACACATGGCAACCTGATACATACGTAACAGCGCCAACACAAGGAACCATGTTGCTTTCGGGTATTATGGCAAAAATGGGAACATTTGGTGTAATGAAATGGTTATTACCAATTGTGCCATTAGGAATTGAAAAATGGGGCGGCTTTGCTATTGGACTTTCCATTGCAGGTGTAATTTACGGTTCGTGTATAGCCATTGTACAAAAAGATTATAAACGTTTAATTGCCTATTCATCTTTTGCGCACGTTGGATTGATAGGCGCAGGAATTTTAACGGCCACTGCGCAAGGTTTACAAGGAGCCATGTTGCAAATGGTAGCTCATGGTATTAATGCGGTTGGATTATTTTTGATCGCCGATATTTTATTACGTCATACCGGTACACGCGACATTGATAAATTAGGAGGCATTAGAAGCATGAACGGAAATTTTGCTGTGCTCTTTTTAATAGTGATGTTAGGAGCTGTTGCACTACCACTCACTAGCGGCTTTCCGGGAGAATTTTTATTGATCAATGGTGTTTTCCAATTTAGCGCCACCGCTGCGGCATTTGCAGGATTATCGGTGATATTAGGCGCCGTATATATGTTGCGCAGTTACCAGGCAATTATGTTGGGCGATAGAAAAGATAGTAACATTACGTTTGGATCATTAGACGGAAGTGACAAAGCAGTTTTAATTATTATTTGCGCGGCTATTATTGGCTTTGGAATTTATCCAAAAACATTAACCGACATTACAGAACCCGCAGTAAAAGCATTAATGCAGAACTTAAAGTAAGATTTTATAACATGAAAGGATTTTTAGTAATAAGTATATTGGGTGTTGTGGCCATGTTGGCCGAAATATTTAAGTTCAAAAAAATATTATTGCCCTTAGTTGTACTTGGAATTTTAGCAGCATACGCACTCAACTTTATGGAGTGGGAACATCCATTTAGTATTTCGTATTTCCAAAACATGATCGCTTTTGATAAAGTGGCGCTGGCATTTACAGGTGTGATATTAATTACAACGTTCTTTTGGTTCATTTTAGCAAATAACACTTACGAAAATGAACCGCACATGGTAGATCATTATGCCTTGGTATTATTTGCGGTTACAGGAGCTATAATGTTAACTGCATTTACAAACATGACCACTTTATTCATGGGCATCGAGATCATGAGCATTCCGCTGTACGTATTAGCTGCTAGTAAAAAGAATAAAATAAATAGTAACGAAGCGGGTTTTAAGTACCTCATCATGGGATCTTTTGCCAGCGCGTTCTTACTATTTGGTATTGCATTAATTTATGGAGCAACCGGAACATTTGATCTGAATGAGATCCGCGCATACATCGCTTCTAACCCTGGCAACATGCCTTCGTTCTTTTACGCAGGTGTTATTCTTATGTTGATCGCTATGTGTTTTAAAGTTTCTGCGGCACCTTTTCATTTTTGGGCACCCGATGTTTATCATGGTTCGCCAACGATCATTACTGCGCTAATGAGTACAGTTGTAAAAACTGCTGCATTCGCTGCCTTCATGCGTTTATTTATGATAGGCTTTAACGGCATTAACGAAACATGGACAGGAATTTTAGTTGCAGTGATCGCACTTTCATTAATTATCTCAAACATTACGGCGGCAACACAAACCAATGTAAAACGAATGCTGGCGTATTCAAGTATTAGTCATGCTGCATTTATGTTGATGGTAATTTTAGCTAACGTACGAAGCAATCTTTCTGTGAACGCTATTCTATATTATTCTTTAGCCTATTCTATTGGAAGCATCACTGCCTTTGGCGTTTTAAATGCAGTAACAAAATATGGCAACGAAAATTTCGAAGAAATTAACATTAATTTTAATTCAAGTAATCCGGAAGTTGAAATATTAATTAACGCTTCACCG
>CAYYUS010000175.1:0-5937 GCA_964474925.1 uncultured Akkermansia sp.
CCAAAATAAGTTTTTGATGGCTTGAATAAATGGGGTCATTAAATACTAACTCCAGGTCTTTTGCGTTATTAATTTCAACGAAGTATTTAGCTAAGGCCTCTAACCCAAAGGTATTATAGGCTTTTAAGCTTTTATGTTCTTCAAAACGCATTCGCATAAAATTATAAATAATATTACGGCTTTAATTTTCTATCTTTACTCCAATATCAACAAACTCTTTGTTTACAACTCAAAATAAGCATGTTACGGTAAGCGTTATCAATGATCTAAGCAGTGATAATCGCGTAAAAAAGACCTGCAACGAGTTGGCGGCAATGGGTTTTAAGGTAACGCTGGTTGGTAGAGAATTGCCTACTTCAACGCCTATTACAAACTGGAATTTTGAGACCAAACGAATGAAGCTTTTGTTTAAAAAGGGAGTTTTGTTTTATGGGTTCTTTAATACACGCTTGTTTTTTTATCTTTTGTTTAAAAAGAGCGATGTGCTTTATGCGAATGATCTTGACACGTTATTGCCAAATTATTTGGTATCGAAATTAAAGGGCAGTAAATTGATCTACGATAGTCATGAGGTCTTTTGTGAAGTACCGGAATTACAACAAACTCCTTTCAAAAAGAAAATTTGGGAACGAATAGAGAAAAGCATTGTGCCGAAATTAAAATACTGCATTACCGTAAATCAAAGTATTGCGAATTATTTTAAGAAGAAATATGGTGCTGACTTTAAAGTTGTGCGTAATATTCCAACAGAAGTAAACGGACAACCAATAAAGGAAAGATCTGAAATGGGAATTAAACCCGGAGTAAAAATGATAGTCTTACAAGGAGCTGGTATTAATATTCAACGAGGTGCTGAGGAATTGGTGATGGCAATGAAATTTGTTGAGGGCTCGCAATTATTTATTATTGGCGGAGGAGACGTGTGGACTAAGTTAGAGCAGCTGGTTAAAGAAAACAAATTGGAAGATAAAGTGAAGCTGATCAAAAAAATACCTAAGGAAGAGCTCATGAATTATACATACAATGCTGATCTGGGAATTTCTATTGATAAAGACACGAATCTGAATTATAGTTACAGTTTGCCAAATAAAATATTTGATTATATACATGCTGAAGTTCCGATTTTAGCATCTAAACTAGTAGAAATTGAAGCGCTTATCTCGCAATTTAATATTGGTGCATTTATTACTAGTCATGAACCTGCGCATATTGCCGAACGAATAGGGTGGATGTTGCACTCGCCCGACTATAAAGTATGGAAGAGCAATTTAAAGCAGGCAAAAAAGGCCTTAACTTGGGAAGAGGAAAAGAAAGTATTGATTAACTTAGTACACTCAATGAACTAATGGAATTTTCGGCGCAACAAATAGCAGCACTTGTAAATGGTGAGATAGAGGGCGATGAGAACTCTACCGTAAATAACTTATCAAAAATTGAAGAGGGCAAACCTAAGACCTTATCTTTTTTGGGAAACGCCAAATACGAACATTTTATTTATGATACCGAAGCAAGCATTGTTATTGTTTACAAAAACTTTATTGCGAATAAACCTTTAAAAGCTTCCTTAACACTTATTCGTGTAAATGATCCACGTGAAAGTTTTGCTAAGCTTTTAGAAATGTATAATCAGATAAAGAATAATAAAGTTGGGATTGAGCAACCAAGTTATATTTCTAATTCTGCAAAAGTAGGATCGTCATGTTATATTGGTGCGTTTGTTTATTTGGGAGATAGGGTTGTTGTTGGTGATAATGTAAAAATATTTCCGAATACAGTTATTGGCGATGGATGCACAATTGGTGATAATACCATTATTTACGGAGGAGTGAAGATCTATACCGATACAAAAATTGGTAAAGAATGCACGATCCATGCAGGAGCGGTTTTAGGAGCTGATGGTTTTGGATTTACGCCAAATACAGAGAATAATTATAGTAAAGTACCGCAAATAGGAAACGTGATCATTGAAGATAATGTGGAGATCGGAGCGAATACTTGCATTGACAGAGCAACTTTAGGATCTACGATCATTCGTAGAGGAGTTAAGTTAGATAATTTGATCCAGGTTGCTCATAACTGTGAGATAGGCGAGAATACTGTTTTAGCAGGATGTGTTGCTATTGCAGGCTCTACAAAAATTGGAAAAAATTGTTTGATCGGTGGGCAGGTTGGAATTGCAGGACATATTACCATTGCCGATGGTGTAAAAATTGCAGCGCAAAGTGGAATTGGAAGTAATATTGAAAAAGAAAATGATATTGTTCAGGGTTCTCCGGCTTTCTCTTATCGTGATCATCAAAGAAGTTATGTAATATTCAAAAATCTACCCAAACTCAACGAAAAGATGAATGAATTACTTAAGAAATTAAATCCGTAAATTAGCCAAATGAAGATCGATATTTTAGCTATAGGCGTTCATCCGGATGATGTAGAACTTTCCTGCACAGGAACCCTATTGAAGCATATTTCTTTAGGAAAAAAAGTGGGGATCCTTGATCTTACACTCGGCGAATTAGGAACGCGTGGAAGCGCTGAATTACGTACCAAAGAGGCAATGGCAGCGGCAAAGATCCAAGATGTTGCATTTAGAAAGCAATTACAATTGAAAGATGGATTTTTTGAGAATAATGAAGCTAGTCAACGTGCTATCATTGAAGTGATCCGTGAATGTCAACCTGAAATTATTTTGTGTAACGCTATTAGCGATCGTCATCCCGATCATGGGCGCGCAGCACAATTAACAGCTGATGCGTGTTTTTATTCGGGATTAATAAAGATCGAAACAATGAGTAATGGTTCAAAACAAACAGCATGGAGGCCAAAGGCGGTTTATCACTATATCCAAGATCAATATATCAAACCTGACTTTGTAGTTGATGTAACTGAATTTAGAGATAAAAAGCATGAAGCCATCATGGCATTCTCTTCGCAATTTTACGATCCAAATTCAAAAGAACCTGAAACTCCAATTTCAGGAAAAGATTTCTTGGATATTGTTGATGCGAAGATGATGATCTGTGGTCGTTCTATTGGTGTAAGGTATGCCGAAGGGTTTACAGCATCTCGTATTATTGGTGTAAAAGATCTTTTCGATCTTCTCTAAACAAAATACTTTTTATTTAAGCGATACCCTTTTCCTTTTTGCGATTGAATGATCTTTTTCCCAAAGATCTGACGGATATTATAAATATGAACGTCAATGGTTCTTTTCTTTGCCACATTCTCATCGTTCCAAACCGAAATAGCTAACTCTTTTTTACTAAAGAATTTATTTTGATTCTGCTGAAGTAGTAATAATATCTTGAACTCTTTTTTTGGTAGTTGGATCTTGGTATCATTTTTTATTACTAAGTATTCATCCTCGTCGATCACAAATTCATTGGAGTGCCTTACCTTGCTTACATCTGTTTTTATTCGCTTTACAAGAGCTTTCAAAAGTAATTCCATTAGCACGGGTGTGTTTTGATAATTCACAAAAGCGTCTACTCCGTTGTTCAATGCCAACTCTTGCAGAAAATCATCTTGTTTATTTGAATAGATAACTACAAATGGTTTTATGCCTGCAGATGCAGTTAGTGTTTCTTTGGTAATGGCAATGCCGTCCATTGGAACAACATCAAGGCTTATAAGGATCACATCAAAATGAGTTGAAGAGATATTTTGAAAATACTCTTCTTCATTTTTTACAATAACAAGATTTGGAAAAACCTTTTTTAAATGATCAATGGTTTTAAATACCGATGATAATTGGTTATCATAAAGAAGAATAGTATTATTTAAGGTTTTATCCAAGTGCGTGTATGAAAAGCGAATTTCACACAAGCGATTTAACTTAACACTATTGCAATGTTAACTAAACATTATTCTTTAAATTATTTGCTAAAGTAGGTCTTTACCTTAATACTGCTCAGGTTGAGCAAGCCAATAATGTGGAATGTTTTTTTGGCGAATTTGTAAGGGTTCTTGGCTTGTTTTGAAGCCGAATCGGTTTTAAAATCTTTATACTTCGAATACCACTTTAAAGTTTGTTTTATCGTTTTGCGATCTACAATTTTTTTCAATTCAGGTTTAGTTGTAGTAGCGTTTAGGATCTTCTCAACTTCTTTAATTGGATATAATGGCTTTCGGGCAGGTTTATTTTTAAATATGCGATAATGCGCGCTAAGAACTAGGTTATCAATAACGTTTTTTCCGTTACTAATGGCAACATCATAGTTCTTAAGTTCAATGGAGTCCTTGATCGTGTCGATCCCTTTTAATGTTCTCTTGTCGGTCATAAAGCAAAAAGCGCCCACTAAGATAAGTGGGCGCCTTTGAATTTAAAAGGTTTTATTAATGATTAACAATTAACTTAACGGTTTCTTTACTTATACCGTTGCTTATTGTTACAAAGTAAATACCTGTGTTTAAGGACTGTACGTCAATTTGAAAATTATTATAACCAAAGCTAACTTCTTGATCAAGTGCCGGAGTTAAAACAACTTTACCTGTAACATCCATAACTTCAATTGTAACTTTTAAAACATCAGTTGAACGAGAGTTGATGAATAAGTTAGAAGTTGAACTTGCAGGATTTGGATAAAGGGTCATTGTAACAAACTCCTCTTGTGTAGCGTTAACCAAGTTTGTAAAACCACCAGTGAAAGCCGGAGCTGTAAAAGTTGGTCCTGCAGAAGCAGTTGATGCAGCAGCTAAACGAAGATCAGGTTTAACACCTAAAGCCGGGAATGCATTTACCCAAGCGATCTGAGTTTTAGTTGTTGTTGTATCATTACCTCTTGTTGGAGTGAACCAAGGTGTGTAAAATGCCATTGTAGCTGTTATAGCTTTTGTTCCTGTTGCAAAGTCGGCAAGTATGTTGCTTTCAAATCGTGCAGTGTCTCCAGTGAAGTTATCTTCGGTTGAAGCTCCTTCAATTGATAAACCTTTTTCCCATCCTGTGATCAATGAATTATAACAAGAGGTTGCTGTGTTACGACGGATACGGAAAGCTTTTTCAAATTTTTCACCAACCGGCAATGTTATTGAACCATCACCTTTTGGGCCAATAATTGTTAGGTTAGAAAATACAGGACGAGTTAAAGGCTGAGCAACTGAACCAGTAGCATCGTTATCAGATTCAAAACAATTTGAATCTCCCGCAGCATCCGAAAGATCTTTATCGCGAATAGCAACAGCGAATTGAATACGACCTCTGTAACCAAAGTCTGTATCAAAATCATCATCTAAATTACGGTATGAAACAAGATACTTGCAGTCTACAGTTCCACCAAACCATTCAAAAGCATCGTCACCATTAAAAGAAACTTGTACGTGGTGAATGGTTGTAGCTTTACCAACAGAACCCATGGTTAAACCGTTGATCTCTTTGTTTGGTTGTAAAGGAATTCCAGAGAACTCAATACGAGCATATGTTAAAGTTCCTGAGTTATCGTTATCATTAGTTCCACCATGTTCCGTATCAGTTGATACAACTAATCCTTCAATGTTTGCAATTCCACCAGGTTGGTTATTAACTGCTCTTCCTAAAACAACAACACCACCCCAATCTCCTTCAGCTCTGTTTCCTACAGGCTCATTAGAAGTAAAAACAATTGGCGAAGCCATTGTTCCTGCAGCATTGATCTGCGCACCCTTTGTGATGATCAAAGTTCCTTGTGAAGTTTTATCTCCACGAATAATAGTTCCAGGTTGAATGGTGAGCACTGCGTTGTTTTTAACGTACACTTTATTTACTAAGCAAACAACACCACTCCAAGTTGTGTTAGAAGTAACATCGCTTGAAACTGTAGTTGTGGTTGCAGCGTATACTGTGTTTTCAGGATCCCAGTTTGTCCAGCTGTCTGTCCAGTCGGTAGCAGGAGTATTATCGGTTACTGGAAAAGCACCTTTGTAAGAGGTTGCAGTCCAAAATGCTTGTGCATTAATTAATGTGCA
>CAYYUS010000176.1:0-5934 GCA_964474925.1 uncultured Akkermansia sp.
GTTATTAAAATCAACAACCACTTGTAAATTATTATTGGTTGAGCCATCGTTTAACGCAATAAATTGGTTATTGCGAAATGTTTTTACCCATCCCTTAACTATAATTTCTTGTTCTGTTGGCGATGTTTTAAGAACATCTTTGATCCTAATGCGTTTCATTTGTAAAAAATTGAAAGGCAAAGATGCGAAAAAATGTCCTACTTTTTAAAGAAAAAGTATACCGCCCCCAATAAAAGGGCAAAACCAACCAAGTGATTCCATCTAAAGGCGTCGGTTTTAAAAAGTACCAAGGTAAAAACAATGAATACCGAAATGGAAATAACTTCCTGAATGAGTTTTAATTGCCACATATTGAACGGCCCTCCGTTAAGATCGGAGCCTATTTTATTGGCCGGCACCATTAAACTATATTCTAGTAAAGCAATTCCCCAACTGATCAAAATCGTTGTGATCAATCCGGCATTTTTTAAATAGGAAACATCTTTGAAACGTAAATGTCCGTACCAAGCAATGGTCATAAAGGTGTTGGACGCAATTAAAAGTAGAATGGTGGTAAGACTACGCGACATGTTATAATCCTGTATGTTTTCTAAAAAGTTTAATGGCTAAAGCAAGAAGAACAATTCCAAATACCTTTTTTACGATGGCAATTCCTCCAACACCAAGCAATTTTTCAATTTTGCTTAGGAATTTGAGAACGAAGAATACAATGATCACGTTCAATACAACCGCAATAAGAATAGAAAGTAAATTATATTCCGCCCTTATAGAAAGTAGTGTGGTTAAAGTTCCGGTACCGGCAATTAAAGGAAAAGCTAAAGGAACAACACTAGCGGTTGCCGGAACAGAGTCTTTTGAAATTTGAATTCCCAATATCATTTCAAAAGCTACAATGAATAACAAAATGGAACCAGCGATGGCAAAGTCGGAAACGCTAATACCGATAATGTTCAAAATGGCATCTCCAACGAATAAAAAAGCTAACATGATTGCCATCGAAACCCAAGAAGCCTTACCCGCTTCAATACCTCCAACTTTTTCGCGAAGAGCAATGATCACAGGAATGGAACCGATCACATCAATTACCGCAAAAAGCACCATGGTTACCTTTAAGATCTCGATAATGTCAAATTGCAAATCCATGATCTAAAATTACTCAAAATAAAGAGCCAATTAGCCCCAAGTTATTAAGTTTGTATCGTTAAAAGTTTTGTTCGTTATAAGTTTGCTGCAAGCTTTCCTTCTTTAATTTTAGGTGATTGAATAGAGTGTTTAAATATCTGCTAGTTTTTAGTTTTTCGGTGTTCTTAATCAGAGCCCAAACTACAACGCGTATATTATTTGTATTTGATGCCAGCAACAGCATGGTTGGAAAACATGGAGATATTCAACGAATGGATGGAGCCAAACAAATGTTCACTAAACTCATTGACAGTTTAAGTAAATTAAAGAATTATCAATTTGCTTTACGTATGTACGGCCATACTGTAAAATATCCCCCTGGCGATTGTAAGGATAGTAAACTGGTTGTTCCGTTTAATACGAAGAATGGTCTTGAGATAATAAAACAAAAAATAAGTGAGGCTACACCAACTGGTATTACTCCCATTGAACATTCATTAACAGAATCTGCAAATGATTTTCCGGATAAGAAAGCAAGGAACATGATCATTTTAATTACCGACGGTATTGAAGAGTGCGGAGGCGATCCGTGCGAGGCGCGGCAAAAACTTTACGAAAAGGGAATTATTTTTAAACCCGTGATCATTGGAATTGGGTTAACTATCGAACAAATAAAAACATTTGAATGTGTTGGAACTTATTTTGACTACGATGATCCGGATGTTTACACAGATGTAAGTGAGCTTATTAAAACGCAAAAGAAAAAAAAGACATCGGCTCAGGTAAATTTATTGGATAGCAAGAATAAACCAACTGAAACCAATGTGAACATGACCTTTTACGATGTGAACAGAAAAAGGTACAAGTACAATTATATTCACACCTTAAATAAGTTCGGAAATCCTGACACATTGTATATCGACGATTTTCCAACGTACAAAGTTATTGTACATACTATTCCACCAAAAGAAAGTGAGAATGTAAAACTTACCGAAGGAAAGCACACTACCATTCCTGTTATAGCTCCGCAAGGCGCCATGGTAGTATCTCGACCAAACGGCGTTTATAATTTCAACGAAAAAGTAAAATACATTGTACGGAATGTCAATGAAAAACAAACCTTGCATGTTCAGTCCATCAGCACATATGAGCAATACATCATTGGCGCATACGATCTGGAGATATTAACTTTGCCTCGAACGTTTATGTCGGGCATAAAGATCGAGCAATCAAAACTTAACGAGATCGTTTTGCCAAGCGCAGGAATGTTGCAGGTTAAAGCTATTGAAGCAGGAGATGGTTGTATATTGATGAAGAAAAATGGCAAAATGGAACGTGTTACAAACTTAACATCTTCAACAAATCAAATTTTTTACCTGCAACCCGGAAATTACGTGATCGAATGGCGTTCAAAATCACTCAAAGGAAGCATTTATACCATCGAAAAAAAGTTCGTTGTTACGAGTGATCAATCTACCTTGGTAGAATTGTATAAATAGACCCAAAACCATCTCCTTTTTAACATTTAACTTCTTGATTATCAATTTTTTAATCTATTATTGGGAATTAGGGTCCAATATCTTATATTTGCACCCTTAATTAAAAAAGTATTTAGAATCAATTTTTATGCAAAACAAAGGAGCTATAAAAGTATTTGCCCTGTTACTTACACTGGCATGTATTTTTTATTTATCGTTTACATGGATTACGCGTAGCGTAGAAACAGAAGCTGTTGAATATGCTGAAGGCATTGTTAATGGCCAGAAGTACAAAACTCTTGCAAAGGAAGTTGCAAATGGTAACACTTCAAAAGAACAAAGTATTTTAGATTCTATCAAAGGTAGAATTGCCGATAGATATCTTGATTCGATGAAGAAAGAGGTTGTTTATAATCTCTTCATTGCAGAATATACCTACGAAGAATGTAAAAAGAACGAGTTGAACTTAGGTTTGGACTTACGTGGTGGTATGAACGTTACCCTTGAGGTTTCGATGATCGATATCGTGCGTGGACTTTCAAATGGAAGCACCGATGTGATGTTCAATAAATCATTGGATGAAACTCAAAAGAATTTAGGTGTAAAGAACAATGATGATTTTATTACTGCATTTGAAAAAACGTATAAGAGGAACGCCCCTAACGCAAAACTAGGACCTATATTTCAAACCGTTGAGAACAAAAGCGAGATCTCTTATAATTCAAGCAACGAAGAAGTTATTGCTTACATTAGAAAGAAAGCATCTGAGTCGGTTAGCAATGCCGAAAAAACATTCCGTAGTCGTATTGACCGTTTTGGTGTAACACAACCAAACATTCAAAAATTGGAAGCAAGCGGACGTATCCTTGTTGAATTACCGGGTGTAAAAGATAAACAACGTGTGCGTGAACTTTTACAAGGAACGGCAAACTTAGAGTTCTGGGAAACATACGAGAACGGAGAGATCGCTCAGTTAATGGATAAAGCAAACTTTGCTATTCGTCAAACATTATTCCCTGAGACCATAGTTGCTGTGAGAGATACAACAGCGGCAAAAGATTCTACATCGGTGGATGTAAAAGCAGATTCATTAGGAACAAAAGATTCAGCTGCACTTGCTGCGATCAAAACTCCTTCAGTAAATCCTCAGGATACAGCGTTGAAGAATTTCTTAAAGAGAATGCCTCTATACTCAAACTATTCACCTCTTCGTCCTTTGATCGAATACGACGAAAAAGGTCAACCAAAAAAATATGCTGATGGTCCTGCTGTTGGTCGTTCATACTCAAAAGATGATACAGCAAAAGTAAATCAGTATTTAGGAATACTTAGAACCAAGAATATCTTCCCATCGAAAGTAAAATTCATGTGGAGTTCAAAAGCTATTGAGCAAAAGGATGAGAATGGAAAAGTAATTGGTACGTATTACGAATTGTATGTGATCAAACAAACAGATGCTAAAGGAAAAGCAGCCTTAAGCGGTGATATCATTACAAAAGCAAATAAAGATTACGATCAACGTAGTGGTGGTGTACCATTGATCAGCATGAGCATGAATTCAGACGCTGCTGAGAAATGGAAAAAGATAACCGGTGCTAATAAAGGAAAATGTATTGCCATTGTTATGGATAACATGGTGTTCTCATCACCTCGTGTTAACCAAGAGATCAGCGGAGGTTCATCACAAATTACAGGAAACTTTACCGAATCGGAAGCAGATGCATTAGCTGCCATATTAAGTGCGGCTAAATTACCTGATCCTGCTCGTATCGTGGAAGAGAATATAGTTGGACCAACTTTAGGTCAAGAAGCGATCGACTCAGGTTTAATGAGTTTTGCAATTGCCTTAATGGTGATATTATTGTTTATGGCATCGTACTATAACAAATCAGGTTTAGTAGCAAACGTTGCCCTCGTATTTAATATGTTCTTTGTGATGGGAGTTCTTACATCGCTCGGCGCTGTGTTAACCTTACCGGGTATTGCAGGTATCGTATTAACCATTGGTTTAGCCGTGGATGCTAACATTTTGATCTTCGAACGTGTGCGTGAAGAATTAGCTTTAGGTAAAGGAACACCAATTGCCATCAAAGAAGGTTTCAAACATGCCATGAGTTCTATTATCGACTCTAACGTAACGCTTTTATTATTAGGTATCATTCTTTACGCATTTGGTAGCGGTCCGGTTCAAGGTTTCGCAACTACATTATGTGTAGGTATCATTGCCTCTTTATTCTCTGCTATTTTAATTACACGTGTTATTTTCGAATGGATGTTGGAGCGTAAAATGGAAATTCCATTTGATACGAAAGCAACTCGTAACGCATTTAAAAATATCAATATCGATTTCGTTGGAAAACGTAAGATCTATTACGCTATCTCAACGCTTATCATTGTTGCAGGTGTGGTAATGTATTTCAAACATGGTGGATTGAACCTTGGTGTTGATTTCAAAGGTGGACGTACATATCAAGTTCGTTTTGAAAAAGACATGAATACCGAAGATATTAAGAAAGCATTATCAGCTCCATTTGAAGGTTCTCCTGAAGTAAAAACATTAGGAAGCGCAAATCAAGCTAAGATCACCACAACGTATAAAGTTTCTGATAACAGCGCAACAGCCGATTCTGATGCAGAAGCAGCGTTAAACAAAGGATTATCAACTTTGAATGCGAAATACGAAGTAATGTCGCAACAAAAAGTTGGTCCTACTATTGCAACGGATATCGTTTACGGTGCTTACGGCGCTATTTTATTCTCGTGTTTAATGATGTTCGTTTACATTGTTATTCGTTTCCGTAAATGGCAATACGGTTTAGGTTCGGTTGTGGCTTTATTCCACGACGTTCTAATTGTATTATCATGTTATACTATTTTTGATGGTATCGTTCCTTTCTCTTTAGAGATCGGTCAGGATTTCATCGCGGCTATCTTAACGGTAATGGGTTATACCATGACAGAGACGGTGGTTGTGTTTGATAGGATCCGTGAGCGTTTAGCGGATAGCGGAAAATCAGATGTGTTTGGTGAAGAGCGTAACAAATTAATTAACTACGCTTTAAATAGTACATTAAGTCGTACCATCTTAACATCGTTAACTGTATTCTTCGTTCTATTAGTGATCTTCATCTTTGGTGGCGATAGTATCCGCGGATTTATCTTCGCCTTATTGATCGGTCGTATCATTGGTACTTACTCTTCATTATGTATCTCAACTCCTATAGTGGTTGATTTTGACAAGAAGAAGTAATTAACTGAATAGATCTTTTAAAAACCCGTTGCATTTAATTGTGACGGGTTTTTTATTTTAAAGAGAATAAGGATTATTTGGGCG
>CAYYUS010000177.1:0-5925 GCA_964474925.1 uncultured Akkermansia sp.
TACAACATTACAGGAACAATCGCACTGTCGCCATCCTTAATTTCTAACCCAGCAGCTTTAATTCCTTTTTTAAAGTAATTCACATTCCATTCTAATTTATCGCGTAATTCAGTTGTTGAACTCAAAAGATCAAAAACAGCTAAGCTGGCACCAACAATACTTGGCGCTAACGAATTACTAAATAAATATGGACGAGAACGCTGACGTAATAATTCAATTATTTCTTTTCTCCCCGATGTAAAACCTCCCATGGCACCGCCCAATGCTTTTCCCAATGTGCCGGTAATAATATCCACGCGTCCGATCACATTTTTTGCTTCAATAGTGCCTCTGCCTGTTTTGCCAATAAATCCACTCGCATGGCATTCGTCAACCATAACTAAAGCGTTGTATTTATCAGCGAGATCACAAATTTTATCTAAGGGCGCCACAAATCCATCCATGCTAAATACACCATCGGTTACAATAATTCTATTTCGTTGCGCTTGAGATGCTTTTAATTGCTCTTCAAGATCTGCCATGTCGCAATTTTTATAACGGTAACGTTGCGCTTTACATAAACGCACACCATCAATAATAGAAGCGTGATTTAATTCATCACTAATAATTGCATCTTGCTCATCAAATAAAGGTTCAAATACACCGCCGTTGGCATCAAAGGCTGCGGCATACAAAATGGTATCTTCTGTTCCTAAGAATTTTGCAATTTTGGCTTCCAATTCCTTATGAATATCTTGAGTACCACAAATAAAACGCACACTACTCATTCCAAACCCATGCGAATCGAGCGCTTTTTTTGCCCCTTCAATAACTTTAGGGTGTGATGAAAGCCCAAGATAATTATTCGCACAAAAAATAATAACGTCTTTACCATTCACTTTTACAACGGCATCCATAGGTGTTGTAATAACGCGTTCGCGCTTAAACAATCCGTTCTGTTCAATTTCTTTTAGTGTGGTTGTGAGTTGATCTTTTAGTTTTCCGTACATATTGTGTAATTTAGTGCCAAATTTACCAAATACTTTTAAATTAACATGACTTATATTATTTCAGGTATTCAGCAAGTAGGCATTGGAGTTTCTAATGTTCATGAGGGTTTTAAATGGTATCGCCAAAATTTTGGAATGGACGTTCCCATTTTTGAAGAAGCGGCAGAAGCAAAGTTAATGCTGCCTTACACGGGTGGTATGCCTCATAAACGCCATGCAATTTTAGCCATAAATTTAAAAGGCGGGGGAGGTTTTGAGATCTGGCAATATACAAGTCGCACACCGCAACCTTGCGCGTTTAAACCGGTGATGGGCGATATTGGTTTATTTTGCGCCAAGTTAAAAAGTGATGATATCAACGCGAGTTATGCGCATTTGAAAAACAAGTCCGCCAGTAGCGGAGCAAAATTGTTGTCAGAAATAAGTACAACGCCTTATGGAAAAAAACATTTTTTTGTAGAGGATCCGTTTGGAAATAATTTCGAGATCATTGAAGATGATGTTTGGTTTGGAAATGGGAATTTGAGCACGGGCGGGCCTGTTGGAATGATGATCGGTGTGAGCAGCGCAACTCGCTCGATGGAATTTTATAAAAATATTTTAGGTTACGATAAAGTAGTGTATGATAAGGAAGAAACTTTTGCTGATCTAAAAGGATTACCCGGTGGAGAAGTGAAAGCGCGACGTGTTGTATTAACACACAGCAAGCCACGCGTTGGTCCGTTCTCAAAATTATTTGGAAATAGCTTTATAGAATTAATAGAGGCTAAGAATTATCAACCACGTAAGATCTTTGAAAATAGATTTTGGGGCGATCTTGGTTTTATTCATTTGTGTTTTGATATAAAAAATATGCAGTCTTTAAAAGAGACCTGCGAGAAGAACGGACATCCTTTTACGGTGGATGGCGGATCGGGTTTTGAAATGGGTGAGGCCGCAGGTCATTTTACGTATATTGAAGATCCGGATGGAACACTTATTGAGTTTGTGGAGACCAAAAAGATCCCTATCCTTAAAAAATTTGGTTGGTATTTGGATCTTAAAAAACGCGCTCCTGAAAAGCCTTTGGCTGATTGGATGTTAAAGGCACTGAAGTTCAACCGCGTAAAAGATTAAAGCCCTCTTTTTAAAAAAAGCCAATACATACATAAGTTTTGTATATTTAACTTTCAAACATGAAGGTAAAGTATATCATAATTGTTGCGCTTTGTATTGTATCCTATTTGTGTTCTTCTCAAACTGATCAAGCATTCAAAAAAACAAGGGATAGTTTGATCGCTCTTCCTAATGATTCGATTAAGGTTAACGGCTTAATTAAATTTTTTCTCGAAAATGAAGAAACTCATTTTATTGAGTGCATGCAACTTTCTCAAACAGTACTAGACCTTACTGCCTCCTTAAAACTAGTGAAAAGGAGAGCCTATTTCCTAAATAAAATAGGAGATGTTAACTTCAATAGAACGTATTATAAGGAATCATTTAAATATTACTATCAAGCATATCAGTACAGCGATTCTATAAATAGCCCTTTTCACTTGGCATTGTCGGCCTATAATTTAGGATGGCAAGCGGCGATCCAGCAAAAAAATTACAAGGATGTAAGTTATATTTATGAAGCCCTAAAAATTGGTAAAGAAATAAACTCAAGTGGAATTTTGCTAAGAGCGCAAAATGCATTAGGAAGTTTTTACACTGACAAATTTGATAGGGAGCGAAAGCGTACTGATTTTGATTCGGCGGTTACCTATTTTAATATGGCCATAGAACAGAGCAAGTCCTTGAAGCGATTTACGCAAGCCGGCGCACTTTATATAAATTTGGGGCAGTTGTTTTATCATTCTAAGGACTATACATCTTCGGTGTTTTATTACGAAAAGGCAAAGGATCTTTTTAAAGAGGATTCTAATAATGTTGTGTCGTGTTTACATAAGATCGCGATGTGTGAATATGAATCAAAAAATAAAGATGCTTATAAGGTTTTTGAATTTGTTTATGGTTACACCAAGAGGAATGGCATGAAGGAATTGATGAAAGAGGCTTTGTACACATTAAAGGATCACTACTATAGCGTTAAGCAATATCAAAAGGCGTACGACTGTCAAAAGGAGTACTATGCAGTTTTGCAGGAAACGAATGGAGAATTTAATGCCCTGTCCATTAAAAATTTAGAGACAAACTATAATTATATAAGATCTGAAGCGGCCAATGTTCAACTGAAACAATCAAGTGAGATCCAAGAATTAAAGAATAAGCGAAAGAGCTTTTATATAACTGTGTTAATTGGTGTTGCTTTGATCATCTTAGTAATTACCTATTTACTTTTTAAACAAAATAAGATAAGGCAGGTAACCAATGATAAATTAAAAGAGCAAAACAAGATCATTAGCGAAAAGAAATTGGAGATAGAACAAAGCATTGAGTACGCTAAAGGAATTCAAACTGCTTTTTTACCAAGCAAGGATGAATTAAATCTCTTGATCAAAAAGAACTTTATTTTTTATAAACCAAAGGATGTAGTAAGCGGAGATTTTTATTGGTACCTGATCAATGAGGATCAGAGCGGCATATTATTGGCATGTGCGGATTGCACGGGACATGGTGTTCCGGGTGCTTTAATGAGTATGGTGGGAATTAATATTTTGCAGCAATTGAGTGTTGAGCGCAAAATACAAAGTCCGGGTTTGATACTTAAATACCTTAATGCAGAAATAAAGAATTCTCTCAAACAAAATTCTGATCAAAGCATTCAGCGAGACGGAATGGATGTTGCTATAATTCGCCTAGACCTTACATCAAATAAACTCATTTACGCTGGAGCTAATAGGCCATTGTACATTGTGAGAAGTAATGAAGTGATAGAACATAAAGCAACAAAACATGCCATTGGTGGTTTTACAAAGTACGATCAAACGTTTGATGAAGTAAAGATAGATCTTCAAAAGGATGATCTCATTTGTTTATCTACCGATGGATATGCCGATCAGTTTGGTGGGCTTGAAGCAAAAAAATTCATGACGAAGAATTTAAAAGCACTTCTTGTAAGAATAGCGCACTTAAGTGCAGCGGAACAAAAGACCGAACTCGAAACTGTTTTTAACAATTGGAAAGGCCGTCATATGCAAATCGATGATGTGTGCATAATAGGTATTAAGGTTTAATAATTGGCTAGTTAGTTTAATAAAAATTTATTTTTATTTTGGTTTTTTGTTCTATATTTAAAACCTTAACTAACAGGAATGAGACTTAATTTACTTCTATTTTTTCTAGGTGCATTTTTTGTTTCCTCTGCACAGGATACCGTGAAGGTAAACACAATAATTTCTCCCGAAGAGCAAGCGCAACAAAACTACAACGATGGCATTATTGCGCTTAATAAAGGCGAAGGGCAACTTGCGGCAGATCTATTCTCAAAAAGCATTGCATTAAAGCCCGATTTTGAAAAGGCGTACTACAATAGAAGCGTGGCTTATACCTCAGTAAGAAATTACCCAAGTGCTTTGAGTGATATCAATAGAGTTTTAAGTACAAGCCCAGATAATATTGAAGCACGTTTTGCAAAAGCAATGGTGTTTTTTGGTCAGAATCAAAAAGACAGTACAAATCGCTGGTTAGATAATTGTTTGGGAATTGGAAAGCATGCAGAAGCTTATTACTACAAAGGGATCATGTCTTACCAATCAGGAGATTACAATGAGGCCATTAAAGAATATTCAGGTGCAATTGAAGTGAAACCGGATTATGCTTATGCTTATAATGATAGAGCAAGTGCTAAGCGAGCAATAAATGATCTTAAAGGTGCCATTGTAGATTATGAGAAGGCATTATCTCTTAACCCATCTTTTGTCTTTGTATACAACAATTTGGGTTCGGTATACCGTGTAAGTAAAAACTACGATAAAGCAATAGAGTATTATACTAAAGCCATGAATGCAAAGCCTGATTATTTGATCGCGTTGAATAATCGTGGCGCTGCAAAATTAGAATCGGGTAAATTGGACGATGCAAAAAAAGATTTTGAAGAGGTTTTAAAAAAGGACCCAAAGAATTCTCAGGCATTTAACAATCTTGCCTCGGTTGCTCTAAAGCAAAAGGATTATAAAAAAGCAAAGGATATGGCAGGAAAAGCCATAGAGTTGAACGCGAACAATGGGGCCGCTTATTTTAACCGTGGCATTGCTCGCCAAATGTTACGCGAAGAAGATGGTAGTTGTGCTGATTGGAAAAAAGCTGCAGACCTTGGTGTGAGTGCTGCAAAATCATTTATGAATACTGACTGTAATTGATCCTATGAACAAACGTATTTTATTTTTAAGCTTACTTGTTTTTATTTTCTCGGGCGCCTTTTCGCAGTCGGTAGAATTTGAAAAAGATAACTTTCCTGGAAAGAAGGAAGAATTAAGAGCGGCTCGCAAACAATTGGATATTGGTATGGAGTTTTATTACCAAGGCCGTAAGGAGTTTGATGATTTTAGAAAAGGTTTAATGTCAGATAAAACCCTTCCTGTAAGTACACGCGATTATCTGCACGTTGGTTACGAGAATTTTAGAAGTGCCCAGTCGCCCTTATTAGACGCACAAAAATTCAATCCAAAAAACGCGAAATTAAATTACATGTTGGGGTTCATTCGTTTTTTTGAAGCGCCTGCATCAAAAGAAGCTTTAGGATTTTTAGCTGATGCGTTTCGTTTAGATCCGGAGGTAGAGCAAGATCTTCCGTATTGGCTTGGCTGGTGCTATCAGTTAAATGTGAACTGGGATGAAGCAATAAAGTATTATAATGTTTACTTAGGGCGATTGAACCAAAAACCTAAATCGTTCGTTGTGGAGATCGAAGATGTTCAAAAGAAGATAGCGGAGTGTACTAATGGAAAAACATTGAGTGCAAAACCCGAAAGAGTTTTTGTTGATAATCTTGGCCCTGCTGTAAATACACAGT
>CAYYUS010000178.1:0-5905 GCA_964474925.1 uncultured Akkermansia sp.
TCATGGACGTGTTAGCGACACGACAGAGGAACATGCTTCAAGTATTTACTGGAATCTAAAGGATAATAAGAGTAAAATATTTGATTCAATAAAAATCTCGACATTGAATTATCTAAGCAGTATGGAAGAAAGCTATTTTAGAAGTCTTTGGAAAATTGATAGTTTACAATGTATTAGTATTTTGGAAAAAAGGTTAACAACAGAATCACATCCTTTCTGGGAAGAAAAGTTTTTAGATTTAATAGCGAGTAAAATTGTTGTGCACGAAAAGGAAAATTCTATAACTATAATAAATAAAGTTCTTAAAGTGGGTTATTCGTCTACCTTCTTGGCATTTTCAAAAAAGGCTAACAAAATAAATAACGCAGAAACAATTGAAATTTACAAAAATCGCTTTTACCGAGATGAGAGTGAGGACGAACAAAGCTTAAGCTATGGCATTGACGGCATCTTAGCTTTTAACAATCCATCTTTGTTTAAAGAAATCGAAGAAAAAGCTTTTACATATGCTCAACTGGAAAAATTTAAGCATTCACGTTCTTTACTAAAACTTCTTTTGAAAATAAATCCGACGAGGACAAAAGACTTACAAAAGTAGTGACCAAACTTTGTGTCAAAATACAACCGCTAACAGCACCTACTTGTAATTTTTTGCGGGTTAGCGCTCAAATGCGTAACTTGACATAGCAAAAAACTACAAGTAGCTGCAAAACGTTATAGGTAATGCGCTGACCCGCGAAAATTAAGGAAACACTTTATAAATATCTTTGCGGTGGACAATTCTCGCAAAAATTACTTTTCGACTTTCGTAAAAAAATCCAACTCTATAGTCTCCTATTCGGACTCTATAAGCTGACTTGTGACCAACAAGCTTTTTTAAATTAGGAATATTATTTAAATCGCCTTCAGACTCCATTAAGCGAATTAATTTGGCGACATTAGTTTTTACAGACTTCTGACTAATGTGATCAATGTCTTTAGAAAATTTACTTAAAAACTCAACTTGCATTGTTATGACCTAAGTTTATTCATAACACTCTCTCTGCTGACTTTTTTTGTTTTATCAACAGACTTAAGCATTTTTGACAAACCAATATCTTCCAATTCCTCTTCTGTCATAGTTGCAGACAAAATTCCAAGCTTCTTAAGTAAGTCATTAACAAACTTAAATTCAGTTTGATTTTTGGGAGTAATAACCATTGCTTTCATGCTGTAAATATACGAAAAAAAGACAATATTTTTACTAAAAATTCACAAGGAAACCCCTGTGCTAGGCGTTCCTGTGTGCAGCGCACAACCTATAACAACAAGCAAGCGTCTATTTGCAAAACGTTAGTAGCAATGCACCCACATTCCGTAGACAAATTTCGATAGGCAAAGGCAGCAGTATCATTTAACTTCGCACACTTAACTAGCCTTCCTTGGAAACCCTGTTTTTAGTTTTTTATTTTCTTTCTTCTGCGATCCGTAACGGAAAATATTCCAAACATTCCGATTGAGAATGCGTGAAGTATGTAAGTTACAGACGTACTAGTATAACTTATTCATATCAAGTAGATGTAATTTTGAAGTCTAAATCTAAATTATGAAAAAAACATCTACACAAAATTCAAAAAAAACCTTTAACAACTTGAAGTGCTTTCTCGGAATAGTTCCGTTGATCGCTTTACTAATGCCCGCTACCGTTTTATCTCAAACCTCGCCAGCCACAGTGAATCTTGGGACTTCCGGTAATTTCGTTATTCTAGCAAAAACAGGAATTTCAAATACAGGAACCACTTCAATTGTTGGAGATATTGGGGTTAGTCCTAATAACGCTACTTCCATAACAGGATTTGGCTTAATTGCAGATGCCTCAAATGAATTTGCAACTTCATCCTTAATTACTGGAAAAGTTTATGCGGCAAATTATGCGGCCCCAACTCCGGCAAAAATGACTGCTGCTGTGAGTGATATGGAAACTGCATACACCAACGCAGCCGGACGAGCACCGGATTTTACTGAATTGTACACTGGGGATCTTACAGGACAGACCTTAACTACCGGTGTTTATAAATGGAGTACAGGAGTTCTGGTATCTGCCGGAGGTTTTACTATTTCAGGTAGCCCAACTGATATATTTATCTTCGAGATCGCGCAGAATCTAACTATAGCTAACGGAGCCACTATTACTCTAATTGGAGGTGCAAAGTCATCCAACATCTTCTGGCAGGTGGCCGGCCAAGCTAGCCTTTGAACATCATCTATCTTCAGAGGGATCATATTATGTCAAACAATGATAAATATACAAACAGGAGCAGCTTTTGATGGTAGAGCACTTGCACAAACCGCTGTTACATTAGATGGCAATAGTATAAATAATAACAGCACATTAGGTCTTGCTGATCTGAGCCTTGAAAATGGAATCACTATGTATCCAAACCCGGCTCAGAATAATGTGATCATCAAAAATTCTAACAACGTTAAATTGGATCAGTTAGCTATTTACGATGTATACGGAAGACTGATCCATACGATCGACCTTAGCGATATGCAACAGGAGAAAATTATTAATGTGTCCGATCTAACACCTGGAATATACATGTTACATCTCCAAAGTAATGGAGCGAGAACAACAAAACGATTGATCAAGAACTAGACCTCATAAATTATTCCTTTATTTTAATCACACAAACCCCCTTAATGAAAATTTAGGGGGTTTGTTTATTCAAGGCACAGATATCGCTTTTACGAATCCATTAAATTTATAATAGTACTTAATTTGTGTGGGGTGCACAGCTACTAAATAGCGGTACGGCTCCCTGAAAAAAGAATTACTCGGATGACAAATAGACTTTTGCAATGGTTCGACAGTTCAACAGCTCCTTTTTATATTGTCGAAAAATCATTATCTTTATGGTTAAATACATCCAGACATGACTACAACGGCTATTCGCACGAAAGTGCATAAATATATTGACGAAGCAGACGTTAAAGTACTTGAAGTTGTTTACCAACTCTTAGAGGTATATAGACAAAGTAATTCCAGCTTATTGACAGATGAGCAGAAAAAAGAGGTTCTTAAAAGATCTGCCCTGTACAAAGCCGGAAAAATAAAAGGGTATTCAATCGCAGAAGCTCGCAAACGTGTAAAACAGAAACTGTCCGCTTAAAGTGCCTTCCTACAAAATCATTATTCTTGAACAAGCCATTTCTGAAATAGCAGAATCATGTTCGTATTACAACAAACAAGTTTCAGGACTAGGTCTTGAATTTGAACAAGAGGTTTTCCAACTTCTTGAAATAATCAAAGGCAATCCCCTGCTTTTCCCGATTAAATTTGCTCATATTCACGAGGCCGTTGTATTACGTTTTCCGTTTGTGATCAACTATGAAGTTTATGGAAAACAAATTATAGTGTCTTCTGTCTTTCATACAAAACGACATCCGGATAAAAAAATAAAAAGGAAGCGGAAATAAATTATAATTTAATTCAAGACAAAAACTGTGTGTCCGCTACTGGTGGCAACCAGCAAGCAAAAGTAATCGGGCGGACACTGGTCATCGGACCTAAGAAAATAAGGACGGTCCTTAAATAATTTTTACTCGAAACCAAACACATTAAAAGATATCCTATGGCCACCAAAAGCAAAAACATTCTATCACCAAAACAAATTGAAGAGTTACTCAAAACTTTAAAAACGCGTTTTGAAAAAAACATGAATCGTCACAAAGGTATTGAATGGGCCAAAGTAAACGCTAAACTAATTGCCAATACAGAAAAATTATGGTCGCTCAACGAAATGGAAAGAACAGGCGGCGAACCTGATGTGATAGGCTTTGATAAAAAAACAAATAGCTACACATTTTGCGATTGCTCGGCCGAAAGCCCTGCAGGACGCCGCAGCTTTTGCTACGATCAAGAAGCATTAAATGCACGTAAAGAACACAAACCAAAAAATAGCGCCATCAACATGGCTACTTCTATGGGCATTGAAATTTTATCGGAAGAGCAATACCGCGAACTTCAACAACTTGGGAACTTTGATCTAAAAACATCCAGCTGGGTAAAAACACCCGCGGATATTAGAAAACTTGGCGGCGCCATTTTTTGTGATAAACGTTATAACACAGTGTTCTTATATCATAATGGCGCCGAATCTTATTACGCCTCAAGAGGTTTTAGAGGTTTACTAAAAGTTTAAATTCAAATTTTGAAATATCTTGTTTGTTCCCCCTCCTCAGCTAAAACGGTAAAGGGAGGCGTAAAGTTTGCCAACGCTCATTTGTGGCCTGTCCTGCGGACCTTAGCATTTAAATGCGCTTTGCACTCCAAAATAATTATGTACCTTCATATAAAACCAAACCACATGAAACAACTTTTATTTTTCGCTGCCATTTGTATAGCAAGTATTTCAAACGCTACAATTTGGAATGTTGGCCCATCACAAACTTATACTGTGCCAAGTCAAGTACGACTTTTAGTGCAAGATGGAGATACTATTCGTATTGCCGGAGGTGTTTATGCAAATGATGTAGCTAAATGGGTAAAAAAGAATTTAAAATTTATTGGCTTAGGAACGGGCTCTAATCGTACCATTATACAATCTACAGGTGATATTGCCAACGGAAAAGGCATTTGGGTTTTTGAAACTCCGGGAACATGCGATAATCCATACATTGAGAACATCGTATTTGATGGTGCACAAGTATCAGATGCCAATGGAGGAAATGGAGCGGGTATTCGTTTTCAAGCAAAAGATATTACAGTAAAAAATTGCAAGTTCATTAATTGTCAAAATGGAATACTAGAAGGCAATGGAAGTGTAACTACAAGTAATGTGATGCTATTAAATTCAGAATTTGAGAATAATGGCTATCAATTACCAAACGATCCAACACACTCCGGATACGAACATCATATTTATATTAGCGCAAGCGCCGATACCTTGTGGGTAGAGAATTGCTATTTTCATCGTCCACGTGGACAAGCAAACTCCCTTAAAACTCGCGCACAACGCAGTTATATTTTGTACAATTTAATTGATGAAGAAGCAACTGGTTACGGAAGTTGGGAATTGAATATTGCACAAGGTGGATTGAATGTGATCATTGGCAATGTGATCATACAAGGTACATCAGGAGCTAATCATGGAATGATAAGTTACGACGCGGCAACAAATGTTTTAGAAGATTTTTACTTTGTAAACAATACCGTGATCAATAAATACGTTGGCGCCAACAAATATTTTAATGTTACACCGGCTACAGGAATAAATACCTACAAGATCTATAATAATATTTTTGGATCAGTTGCTGCGGCAACTAATACTATATTCTCGGCCAATGTACCATCTGTTTTAGATTCGTCGCATAATATTTTTGCTCCAAATTATTTAACCTTAGGCTTTACAAATCCTAGTACAAATGATTATTCATTATTACCTACAGCCACCCTGGCCATTAATACCGGTACAAATGCAGGAACAACCAACACTGCCTTTTCTTTAATTCCAAATAAAGCGTATCAATCGTTCACAACAGCTCTAGCAACTCGTACCATTTCAGGACTTGCCATTGATAGAGGCGCTTATGAATATTATTTTCCTAGCACAAGCATAGCAGAAAACAACTTGCTCCATAATTTTTCTGTTTATCCTAATCCGTTCTCTCATCAAACAACCATTAACTTTAATGCTGAACAAAAAAACACACGTATCACATTACTAGATGTTTTTGGTAAAGAAGTAAGAGCAACTCATTTTTCGGGCACACAATTTATATTAGAAAAAAAGGAATTAAGCGCAGGTGTTTATTTTATACAGATCACCGATGAGCAAAAAAATACGGTGAGTAAAAAAATAATAGTAGAGTAAATTCCATGAAACGCTTACTAACTTTATTGCTTTTTTCGCTTTTGTCGATC
>CAYYUS010000179.1:0-5892 GCA_964474925.1 uncultured Akkermansia sp.
ACCAACTGTGTGCTTTCATTATTCAACTGCACAAATACTTTATCAAATTCCTGCAATTGCGCGGTTGTTCCATCAGCCTGGAACGGAATATTATTATCTGTTGCCGCCATCAAAATATCTATCTCGGGCGTTAACTTTCCGCTTACCTGTAAATTCAAATTCGAATTTAAAACAGCATCCTGATTATTTCCTACCGAAATTCCGCGACTGATATTTCCATTTTTATTTAATCCATCATTCTTTAAAAGATTGGAACTATAATTATTCTTATCGTACTTTATAGTAAATGGTCTGTCCGGCATCGAAAGATCGGTGTATAGCTGCGACGCATCTTTATGAAAATACAATTGCTCAAAATTAAAAGGAAAAACGCGGTAACTCACCAAAACACTATCCGGTCTTCCGCTTTTAAAAATTAACGCGTGTAAAGGATAATTGATCTCCGGTTTTTTTAATGAATCTCCTAGCGAAAAATAAGTGATGCTTACACTTTCTTTGATCAAGCTTAAACTGTCTAATTTTAAAGTATCACTTTTTACTTGAAATGTTTTTACACGCGCGCTTCTAAAATATTGTGCGTTCACCATAATGCAGCATGCGCTGAAAAGCAATAGCAAAAGGTATTTACGCGATCGTAACATTGGTATAAAACGTTTTTAAAGTTAGTAAATTGTGCAAGCTTTGCCTTCTAATATTTTTGTTTTTGCCTTTGTATCACCTTAATTTGAAGGCCTTATGAAAATAATCACATATAACGTAAATGGAATTCGTTCAGCATTAGGAAAAGGGCTTATTGAGTGGATGAAAAGCGCCGATCCGGATGTGCTTTGCATTCAAGAGATCAAAGCAAACCCCGAGCAAGTTGGTCTTTTAGAATTCCAGGAATTGGGGTATCATTTATACTGGCATCCGGCACAAAAAAAGGGGTATAGCGGCGTGGCTATTTTTACCAAACAAAAACCAAAGCATGTTGAATATGGCTGCGGCAATAAATTATATGATTTTGAAGGCCGTGTGATTCGTGCCGATTACGAAGATCATTCGGTAATGAGTGTTTATCATCCAAGCGGAAGCAGTGGTGATGAACGGCAGGATTTTAAGATGAAATGGCTCGATTTTTTCCAAGAATACATCAATGATCTGAAGAAAAAAATCCCAAATTTGGTGCTTTCGGGCGATTATAATATTTGCCATAAACCCATCGATATTCATAACCCAATTTCTAACGCAAAGTCGAGCGGTTTTTTGCCCGAAGAACGCGAATGGATGGAGAATTTTATCAATAGCGGATTCATTGATTCGTTTAGGCATTTCAACCAAAACCCGCACCAGTACAGCTGGTGGAGCTATAGGGCCGACTCAAGAAACAAGAATTTAGGTTGGCGTATCGATTATAATATGGTAAGCGGCCCAATGGCCCACAGGCTCAAGCGTGCGGTGATACTTTCGGAGGTAAAACATAGCGATCATTGCCCTGTTTTACTAGAGCTTAGCTAGGGCTTTAGCGCTGGTAGTCAATTTGTTAAGTTTTATCGAGAAAAAGCCGATTTTTTATGAAAAAATTAGGAATGTTACGCTAAAAATATAACTTTGTTGCATTATTAAATTGTAATTTCTAATCAAGTTCGTTAATTTTTTAGTATGAAGAAATTAGTATTGTTGTCTGTTACTGCCATCGCTCTTATTGCTACGTCTTGTGGCGGTGATAAAAAAGATGATAAGTCAGGTAAAACAGAAGGCAAAGGCGGAGTTTATATGGGTGGTATCTTAAGGTTAAATGAAGTAGAGAACCTTAAGAGTTTTATTCCTATGTCCATTAATGATGTTCCAACTTATCACATAGCTTACCAGGTTTATGAAGGCTTAGTAAAATATGATCCGGAGAATTTAAACATTATCCCTGCATTAGCATCACGTTGGGAATTTAGCGCCGATCTAAAAGAGATCACGTTCCATATTCGTCCAAATGTAAAGTTTCATGATAACGCTTGTTTTCCTGATGGAAAAGGACGCATCATGAATGCGAATGATATCAAATTTTGTTTCGAAAGATTGTGTACTCAAGATCCATCAAACAATTTGTTTGAATCTACTTTTAAAGATAAAGTGGTTGGAGCTACTGAAGCTTTTGTTGCGTCTAAAGGTGGAAGCACCAAAAGAGTGAGTGGTGTTGTTGTAGTGAATGATAGCACATTGGTTTTAAAAATGACGGTTCCTAGTTTAGGATTCTTGAATATTTTAGCAATGCCCGGATGTTTTGTTTATCCTCCTGAAGCATTTAAAAAATACGGTAACGATATGCGTGTGAACGTAGTTGGTACTGGTCCGTTTTATGTAGAAATGATCAAAGAAGGTGAAGTAGTGATGATGAAAAAGAATCAAGACTACTGGGGAGTTGATGAACACGGAAATAAATTACCTTATTTAGATGGTGTGAAATGGAGTTTTATCCGCGAGAAAAAATCTGAGATCTTGAAATTCAAATCAGGAGATCTGGATATGATCTATCGTATTCCTGTAGAGATGTTTTCTGAGATCATGGGAGATCTTGCTGATGCTAAATCAAAAAAGAACGAATTCCAGATCATTAGTTCACCTGCGTTAAACACAAACTTCTTTGGATTTAATGTTCAGTCAAGCACTAAAAATGTATTCGCAAATAAAGCGGTTCGTCAGGCATTCAACTACGCTATCGATCGTAATAAAATTGCAGTGTTCACTATTCAAGGTGAAGGTTCTCCTGCAGAATACGGAATGGTACCATACACTGAAGCGTTTGAAAAAGAAGGTTACAATTATAAGGGCATAAAAGGATATCCATTGGATGTTGCCAAAGCAAAAGAGTTAATGAAAACTGCAGGTTACCCTGATGGAAAAGGTTTTCCTGAGATCAATCTAGAGATCAACAGTGGTGGTGGCGATAGAAATATTTTAGTTGCTGAGGTGATCCAAAGCATGTTAAAAGAGAATATCAATGTAAAGATCAATATCAATACAGTTCCATTAGGTGAGCATATTGATAATGTTCAATCCGGTAAAGCTGATTTCTTCCGTTTTGGTTGGAATGCCGATTATCCGGATCCTGAAACATTCTTAACATTGTTCAATGGTAAGCACGTTCCTGCGAACCCTGCAGATAAATCATTTACTAACTTCTTCCGTTATAAGAATCCACGTTTTGATTCGTTATTCACGGCTAGTCAAGTTGAGCCTGATAAAGCAAAACGTTTTGCTTTGTTAAGCGCAGCAGAAGCAGTTGCAATTGATGACGCACCATTTATGCCAATATTTTACGATGAGAACTTTAGGTTAGAGCAAAAAGGTGTGCGTAATTTACCTGAGAATGCTATGAATCATATTGATCTTACAAAAACATTTGTTATCCCTGCGGATAAATTGAAGAAATAATAAAACCTTTTTTAAGAACGATCCCGACCATTTGGCCGGGATTTTTTTTGCACCTTATTAAAAAACTTAACAGCATTTTAAAATGCATTAGCCTTAATAAATCGTATTTTTATAGTGTATATGAGAAAGGATTTTGTGATCATAGTGGCAGGAGGAACCGGTACCCGAATGCGGAATGAAACGCCCAAACAATTTTTGGAAATAAATAAAATTCCGGTGATCGTTTTGAGCATCAATAAATTTTTGAAGTACAAACCGGGTATAAATATTATCATCGCGGTTCATCCGGCATTTAAAAAGGAATTAACCGTCATCTGCAAAAAACACTTTCCAAAAAAGGAGATGCAAATAACAACCGGCGGTGATACACGTTATCAATCGGTAAAAAATGCCTTGGCACTTATTACAAATGATAATGGCGTAGTTGGAATTCATGATGCAGCCCGTCCGTTTGTTGCCATCGATGTTATTAAAAATTGTTTTACGGTTGCGGCAAAAAAGGGAAATGCTATTCCTGCTATTACCTTATTTGAAAGCGTGCGCAAAGCAAGCGACAAAAAGAATAAAGCTGTTGATCGCAATAAATTCAAGATCATTCAAACGCCTCAATGCTTCAATATCAAACTCATAAAAAAAGCGTTTGTAAAAAGGTATTCACCGGCGTTCACAGATGATGCAACTGTTTTAGAATCCATTGGCGAAAAAATAAATTTAGTGCAAGGCAATTACGAAAACATTAAGATCACCAACCCTAACGACATGATCATAGCAAAAGCGTATGTGAGCCATGACAAATGAAGAAGTTGTAGATATTCTTGATCTCCAGGCCAAGCTAATGGAGCTGCATGGCGAAAATTCTTTTAAGTCGCGCGCTTTTTCGGGAGCAGCATACCGCTTAGATAAATTACGTTACGATTTTACAGGCCGCACTCAAAAAGATATTGAAGGTATTGAAGGCATCGGCAAAAGCATTTCCAAATTTATTTGTGAATTACTCGAGCACGGTTCGGCTAAAGAACAAGATGAACTCATTAGTAAAACACCTCCAGGCGTTATTGATATGATGAGTATAAAAGGACTCGGACCAAAAAAAGTTCATGCTATTTGGAAAGAATTGGATATTGAGAGTGTAGGGGAGTTGTTGTACGCCTGTAATGAAAATCGCTTATCTACTTTAAAGGGTTTCGGACAAAAAACGCAGGAAGCGGTTAAGGCCAGCATCGAATTTAAAATGGCCAACTCTTCTAAAAAACATTACGCAAGCGTTGAGCCTTTTATAAATACATTAGTTGAGAATATTACTAAAGCGGCTCCAAAGATCAAAGTGAGTGTGGTGGGAGATTTTAGAAGAAAAACAGAAGTGTTGGATAAGATCGAGATACTAAGCGATCCCGCACTTAATTTGGATCTGAAAAAACTGGAAGAAAAAGTAGGCATGCCTTTCGTGCATCATAAATTTCCTGCAAATGAATTTGCAAAGAAACAGTTTGAGCTCACTGCCACAAAAGAACATTTGCAGAAAGTAGGTTTTGATTCGATAGCACAAACTGATTTTAAAACCGAGGAAGAAATTTATACCGCATTAAATTTGCAATACATTGAACCCGAATTGCGCGAAGGTTTAAATGAAGTGGAATTCGCCAAAGAAAACAAGATCCCGAAACTTATAGAGCTAAGCGACCTGAAAGGAATTTTGCATAATCATTCCACCTACAGCGACGGGGTTCATTCATTAAAGGAAATGGCTGATTACTGCAAGGAACTTGGTTATCAATATTTGGGAATTTGCGATCATTCTAAATCGGCCTTTTATGCGCAGGGATTGAACGAAGAAAAAGTTTGGCAACAACAAATGGAAATTGCTAAACTCAATAAAGGATATGGAGATAACTTTAAAATACTAAGCGGTATTGAAAGCGATATTTTAAATGATGGTAATTTAGATTATGCCGAAGATGTTTTAAAAACATTTGACTTTATTGTGGCTTCTGTGCATTCGAACTTAAAAATGACAGAAGAAAAAGCAACCGAGCGCTTGATAAAAGCTATTGAGAATCCGTATACAAGTATTTTAGGACATCCAACAGGTCGTTTATTATTAGCGCGACCAGGTTATCCTATCAACCATAAAAAAGTAATTGATGCTTGCGCGGCCAATAAAGTAAGTATGGAACTCAACGCGCATCCTTACCGTTTGGATATTGATTGGCGCTGGATCTGGTATTGCTTAGAAAAAAACGTGATGGTTTCAATTAATCCCGATGCTCACCATATGGAAGGCTATCACGATATGAAATATGGTGTGTGCGTTGCCAGAAAAGGAATGTTGACAAAAGAGATGTGTTTAAATGCCCTGGATCTTACTGATCTACAAACCAAATTCAAAAAGTAAATGGCCATCATAAATTCCATAGCAAGTTGGTTGATGAAAAAGCGCATGCATCAGATCGAGTTATTTATGAAATACCCGGTGGATGTTCAAAT
>CAYYUS010000180.1:0-5860 GCA_964474925.1 uncultured Akkermansia sp.
ATTTTCAATTTTCCTTTTTTCGTGTGGGCCCGAAAAAACTGTTGATGATACAACCGTTGTAACCGATACGGAAACTCAACCCAAAGTAGAAACAAAGCTTCGTGTTGTTCCTCCCGATTTTAATGGCGATAGTGCTTTTAAGTTTGTAAAGTACCAAGCTGATCTTGGTCCGCGCAACCCGGGAAGCAAAGCACATGATAATGCTGTGGCTTATTACGAAAGTCAATTCAAAAAATATGGCGCGCAAGTATTAGTTCAAGCAGCAAGCGCAACAACATTTGATGGAAAAAAATGGTTGCTCAAAAATGTGATTGCCTCTTTTGACGTTCAAAACAAAAAAAGGATCTTATTGTGCGCACATTATGATAGCCGTCCGTTCAGCGAAAAAGAAACAGATCCAAAACTAAGAACAAATCCTTGCCCGGGTGTAAATGATGGTGCCAGTGGTGTGGGCGTATTAATTGAAGTAGCTCGTGTGATCCAAACAAAAAATCCGAACGTTGGAATCGACATTATTTTATTTGATCTGGAAGATTACGGCGATAATGGTGGAATGCCTGATACTTGGTGTTTAGGTTCGCAGCATTGGAGCAAGAACCCACACAAACCAGGATATACGGCAAACTACGGAATTTTATTAGACATGGTTGGAGCGAAAGACGCGCGTTTTCCTAAAGAAGAAATTTCTGCATTTTATGCGAACGATGTGGTAACCAAAGTATGGAAGGCAGCAAAAACCAGCGGCGCTTCTAATTATTTTGTGGATGAGGAAACAGGGGAGATGACCGACGACCACACATTCATTAATAAGATCGCGCAAATACCAACCATTGATATTTTGCATTACGATGCGTATAAAAATAGTTTCTTTGAGCATCATCACAAGAATAGCGATGATATAAAGACCATTGATAAAAATACCTTAAAAGCGGTTGGACAAACCTTGTTAGAGGTTATTTATAACGAGTAGATTTTGACCAACTGATATGTCGCCCCTACGGGGCTTACAAACGTTTTGCTATTGTGTTTTACCAATATTTGGCCCCTCTGGGGCCATTTGCGTAAAACATCCTTGTTGCCAAATAAGAGTCCCCTAGGGACGGCATATTGGTAGAACAAAATACAAGGAACGAAAAAGCCCCGTAGGGGCGACATATTGGTTCAGGCGCAGCAACGCACCATTTCACATTTCCAATTCATCAATAATTCCACAGATCATGTTCCCAGTTGAACAGATCGGTTTTAATATCATCAGCTTCTAACAAGGCATCAATTCCTTTTTGGTATTGAATAATGTAGCGATCATAAACGTTCGATTCTTTTACGATCACACTGCTAAAATCGCGTTTCCAAAATAATTCATCAAAGCTTCGGTATTCATTATCATTTCGTGTGTTGAATACAACGTTTGATGCAAACGTATTTCTGCAGGAAGGAAAATAAACCCAGAATAATTCTCTGTACGCTTCTTTATCTTCTACATATTCATAAGCACCAATTCCAATGATGCGAACTTCCAAGGTTGAGGTTTCTTTATTAAAGAACCAATCTTCTTTTAAGCGAAATCGTTGTATATGTCTATAAATACTCGTAGAATCAACCACCGGAACCATTGCTTCTGTTTGATTGCCTTCCGCATCTACAATGTATTGTTTAACGCTATCTTCCTTCACTAACATTTTTCGGATCTCCGCTTTTTCAAACGGCACCATAAATTCATCATCCTTAAAAGCAATTATCTCCCCTCTTAAAATTCCTGTGCTTAAGGTTTGAAATAAGGAATGCACACATTGATTTACTTCTATTGGGTAATAATATTTTAAATTTTGTTTTTCGCGTAGATCAATATCTCGCCAAATACGCTTTTCCCATGCAACATCACTTTCTCTTACATACGTGTAGGCAATTGGTCTTTTTTGGGCCGTATGGAATTTAGAAAATGAGCTGCATGGGTCGGGCGTTGCCGGATCGTAAATGCTCTGGGCTTTACTGTTAATTAAACTAAACGACATGAAGTATATCAGAAACGTGATCCGCATACATATATAATCATGCGGGATAAAAAAGATACAGGCCTTTTTAACCACAGAGGTCAAAGAGAAGGACAGAGCGCACAGAATAAATGTTTTATCTCAGTGCCCTCTGTGAAAAGACTCTGTGTGCTCTGTGGTTTCTGCCTCTAAAAATTGGATTATACTCTGATCCCAAACACACACACATCATCGATCTGTTCAAGCCCACCTTTCCAATCAACAAAAACCTGCGAGAGTTTTTCTTTTTGAACGTTCATTGGCTCTTGATGTAATTCCATCAAAAGGTCATTTAATTGTTTGTATTTGAATTTTTTTCCTTTTGGTCCGCCAAACTGATCGGCGTAACCATCGGTATATAAATAGATCATGTCGCCCGGCTTCACATCAAATTTATGCGTTGTAAATGTATCTTCATGGATCCATTGCCCAATAGGCATTTTATCAGCATCGTATTCAATAAATTCCTTGTTTTTGATAATGAGTGGGCAATTATGTGCAGCTGAATAGGAGTAAGTATTTGTGTTGGTATCAATACACATTAAAATACCATCCATGCCATCCTTGTTACCCTCTTTTGAAATGTTTTGAATTAAACGTTTTCGCGCGTGATTCAAAATCGCGTGCGGCTCTACCATATTTTTTTCGGTAATGGCCTCATTTAAAAAAGCAATATTTAGCAAGCTCATAAACGCGCCCGGAACACCATGGCCTGTGCTATCACACACGGCAAGGTAAAAACGTCCGTCTTTTTTTGTAGCCCAATAAAAATCCCCACTAATATGATCTTTTGGCTTGAACAATACAAAATGCTGAGGTAAATGTTTTTGCAAATAGGTGTCGTGTGCTAAAATGGCATTTTGAATTCGTTTAGCATATAAGATCGAATCAATGATCTCTTTTTGTTTTTCTTCAATGATGTGTTTTTGTTTTACAACTTCTGCTGTACGCTCTATTACTTTATCCTCCAGTGTATGATTCATGTGCCTAAGATCCATAATGAGTTTTGTAATGGAACCTTGCATCTTCTTAAAGTTATCCGCCAAAACACCGATCTCATCTTTACGTCCGGTTTTTATTTCCACATCCAAATTACCATTACCTAACTCTTCTGCTTCCACAGAGAGTTCTTTAATTGGACGAGTTAATTGCATCGACATAAAATACGATGTTACTATCACCACTAATAACAGCACAATAAAAGCAACCGTCATTTTATGTTTCAACGCAACTATTTCTGTAAAGGCTTCGTCTTCATCTATCTCGCTTAAAATGGCCCAATGCATTCCTAATACATTCAGTGGTTTATAAGATGAAAGAACAGAAACGCCGCGATAATCAGGAAATATCTTTGTATCACTTGAATCTTTTAAAGCTGCTAAAGTTCCAACGGTTTTCACTTCCTGTAATCCGATACTGCTGTTGAAGGATTTTATTTTTGAAATTGTTGTTGCTCCAACACCAAGGTCGCGCAACATTTTGAAATAATTTACACTGTCCTCAATTAAAAAACGCGATTGATTACGAAGTGTCATGTCCTCGCCAATGATATAGGTTTCGCCTGATTTACCTAAACCAACTTTTTCCCAACGTTCATTATTGGTCATAATGGAGTTGATGCGATCAATAGGCATTTGAAAGGCTAATACACCAATTTGTTTTGCGCCATCAAATATCGGGCAGGCAATAAAAGAAGAGTGAGCGTTATAAGATGGATGATAAGGTTCGTAATCCACCAATTTAGAAATAGTATCACTGGCGGCATTTTTTACATACTCAAACGCCTCGCCTAAATTAGTATGCTTTAAAGGCCCTTCGCTAAGCGATGAAGTAAAATCCACCTCTTTGTAAACAGTATAAACAATTTTTCCTGTTTCATTATCAATGATGAACAGATCGTAATACCCAAAACGCTCAATAAAATTTTTAAATACGGTATGATATTTGGAATGCGTTTTACTGTAATTGCTTCCATCATCACTACTAAGCATGTTATGTTTTTGACTGGTAGGATTTGGATTTTTAATGATGTAAAGATTTTGTAATGCTGTGGCTGAAGGATCAGTTGTTACTTCATCTTTTAAAGTTGTAGGAATAATAAGATTCTTGTTTAAACGAGAAAGAAATTCTTTTTCAAGGTATGCCCAATTCTCGTTCTTTAATTCATCAATTTTTTTCTCATCAAGCTTTAGGTCTTTTGTAATGGATGCATAACCCGATTTGAATTCGTTAGTAGCATCTATTATTACGGGGTTTAAAGCAAGATCTTGTAACTGATCTTGAATATTCTTAAAATAATCGTGGATCTGATCGGCTTTTGCTTCTCGCACCGCCGTGAGCTTGTTGAACGATTGTTGTTCTAATGATTTACGGGCATTATTGTAACTAATGTACCCAATTACGATCATAGAAATAGCCGCAAGAGAGAAAAATGCTAATCCTATTTTTAAACCGATCTTCAAAATAAAAATTGAGTACCAAAAGTAGCATTTTAAATGAATAAACTCGAGCGAATTAACAATTAAATAAAGTGCGTATAGCCTTGGTTTTAAAGGAGTTTCACGAGCACTTATTTATTCACACAATTATAACAAAGCTTGGGTTTGTTTTGAAAAATGGGTTTCTTTAAAGTATGGTACAAAACACGTATAAACTACTGTTGGCGGCTTTTCTGGCAGTTTTCACTTTTGCCACTGCAAAGGCACAAATAACTTTCACAAAAGGCTATTTAGTAAATGAGAAAGGCGATACGCTTCGCGGAGAAGTAAAAATGAATCCGAAAAAAGAACAGGATTATTACGCAAGAGTAACTTTCAAAGACGCCTCGGGCACTCAAAAAAACTATAAGCCTGCTAAAGTAAAAGCGTATGGATTCGACAACGAACACTTTGTTTCAATTGTAAATAACGATGAGGGATTGTTTTATAAACGCTTAACTAATGGTCCAATTTTATTTTATAAAGGGGCTTTTGAGGTTGTAGTAATGAATAAAGCAACGTGGGAATTTGAATATTTTTTATTTAAACAAGGCGATAAAAAATTAACCGACGTAAAAGAAGGAAAATTTAAAAAACAACTGCAAGAGTGGATGAAAGATGGTCAGGAATATGCAGAGGCCTATAACGATAGCGATAAAAAATTAAATGTAGAGAGTGCCATAGAAGTGATAAATAAATATAACGACTGGAAGAAGAGCAACTGACGATGATAACTAAAGACACCGATAAGAAATTATTTTTACTAGATGCGTTTGCATTGATCTATCGCGCGTATTTTGCATTTAGCAACAGTCCGCGCATCAATTCAAAAGGGTTGAACACATCAGCCATTTTTGGTTTTTGCAATACGTTAACCGAAATTTTGAAAAAAGAAAAACCAACGCATATTGCAGTTGTTTTTGATACCGATGCGCCAACGCAACGTCATATTGAATTTGAAGCGTACAAGGCAAATCGCGAAGAAATGCCCGAGGATCTTAGACTTGCCATTCCTTATGTGATCGATCTGATAAAAGCATTTAATATTGACGTGATAGGTTTACCCGGCTTTGAAGCCGATGATGTAATTGGTACGCTCGCAAAAATGGCCGAAGAACGTGGCTTTACTACATACATGATGACGCCCGATAAAGATTACGGTCAGCTGGTAGACGCGAACACATTTATTTACAAACCCGCGCGTTTGGGAAATGGCGCAGAGATATTGGGCCAAGAAGAGATCTGTAAAAAATGGGAGATCCAAAATGTAAAACAGCTAATAGATATTTTGGGATTGATGGGAGATGCTTCTGACAATATTCCTGGTATACCGGGTGTAGGAGAGAAGACAGC
>CAYYUS010000181.1:0-5841 GCA_964474925.1 uncultured Akkermansia sp.
ATTGTAGAGCTTTCAGTTTTTGTGTTGGTAAAGTTCTTCACTAAAAATTTTCCCGTTCCTGGAACGGAATATCCAGTCCCTGATACAGAATCTATATAAGCTGGTAAATTAATTTTTATTTGTGAATCAGACCAAGAAACTACATCATACTGTTGAACACCTCCATCATATGGCCCACCTGTTGCAGGATAAACTGTTCCCTTATCTGAGTTCTTAAAAATAACTGTTCCGCTTCCTTTTGTTTTACCAAAATATTTTCCATTAACAACAAAATGACGACCAACACCAGCGGGAATATTATTATTGAAACTATTGATTATAGGAACGCAAGTTAGGTCATTAATATTTCCATTGTAAAAACCGTTGTCAAAACCTAATGAGCCAGTAAGTGGTGTGTTGGCAGCTGGTGTATAAAAGCAAAATCCTCCTGTAAATCCAGTGTTGGTAAATTGAATACCCGAAAGCACACTACAGTTCTGAATTTTTAATCTAATTGTAACAGCTCTTGTAGGAACAGTTGGACACAAGATTCTATTGTAAGGTCCAGAAGCGCTTGAGCCAAACGGTAAAACAAAAATGTTGGATGCTGCGTCAGACCAATATGTACTAGGATTTGTATAGGTAGGAGAGGTGAACGCAGGGTCCATGATTGCAACAATATTACTATTTGCAATAACACTTGAACCAAAAGCAGCTGTGTTATACTGGATGTGCGCAAGGAAGCTGTCGAAGTAAAGACTTCCATTGTTAGAGGATATGGCTACATCAAATTCGAGCCATTTTGCGCTTGCTGAATCCACAAGCCGAGAACTTGTGATTGACATTGTAATATCATTGGCCAGAGAAGTTTTATTCGCATTATTTGATAACTTCTTTGGTCTTAATGAAAGCCAAGTGTTATAGTTTTCTGCATTACGTTTTAAAACATCTTCAATTTCTTGATTTGTTTTTTGACTTTCGACATTTATTGGACTTTTTTTTTCTGGCTCGGAAGTCTTTCCTACTGTCACTCCGCTAATTCCTTTAAGAAAGTCATTAAGCTCTTCCTTGTTTTTGAAAGTCTTTCCAAATCCATTAGCGTAATTTCCCTCGCTTTGGGTAGAGACGGTCATATATTCGGTTACATTGATATTGGATTCGATACCAGTCTTTGGGTTAAACACATATTGATTCAAGTCTTTCAGTGTATTACAAAAGAGAATGTAACGCTGACCTTTAGCTGATGGCATGATAATAAAATCGGCTCCATGGGAAGGTGGGATAAAAATGTAACTCAGTTTAGTTTCATTCCCTACTTTAGCTAAGTGTAAATCTTGTATTACAAGCGATTTAAATATTACGTCAACGTATTCTTGACTAACATTTCCTTTGTAAGCTGAGATGACCTTTAATTTGACTTTGGAATAACCTGTTGCCTCGTTACCATCCTTATCGTAAAGCATTCCTCTGGAACCATTCCATTTTGCTTCCGAATCAGGTATTTTGTTACCGAGTTTATCACCAGCAAAGACCTGAACGTCTTCAATAATTGCTTCGAAAATTACTGGGCAATTTCCAGCATTTTTTAATCTTACCTCTAATGGAATAATCTCTTCTTGTGAAAGGAGTGTTCCAAACAGGAATATAGGGATTAATGCGTAAATAAATTTCTTCATAGGGTTTTGTTTTATATAGTAAAAATAGTGATTTAATTGGAATAAGCCTAAAGCCATTAACTACTTAAGAACTATCAAATTTGCCTCTTTTATTCATGATTTGTTAATGTTTAAGTTATATTAGGTTTGGCTTATCCTGCGGTTGTTTCTATAAGTGTAGCCAAGGGTAAATATGCAACTAACATAGTAATCATAATTAAACTCCAGCGTCTGGAAACTCCTGGGCTAAAGGCCCTGACAAAAATCCAGACTAGTATATTACCCATTAATATTATAGGGTATAATATCCAATACAGGATTATTGATTTTTCTATATTATATTGAAGAACCATCATAATAACACCAGAAACTAATAGTGCGTTAACTACAGCAATTATTACTGTCCAGTGACTATTAGAAATTCTTTCAAACATGTGGCTCAATGTGATGATTTTATTTTGAAATGTCAAGTAGGGAAAACCCTAGTTTTTCGAGCACTTTATTGCTTTGAAATTTTACGTATACAATTACCATCAATAATATAAATAATTCCTTGTTTATCAATTGCAATAGCTCTTGGATGAGTCAAGGTTGATGCGGAGGCTATTCCTCCCTCCCCAGTATACACCCTTTTATTATTTACATTTCCAGCAAGTGAAGTAAAAACACCAGTGCTTAAGTTTAATTTCAGAATTCTGTAATGCTCTGAGTCGACAATATACAGATTCCCATTATTATCCAAACAAATATTTCTTATATCAGTTAACCCTTCATTTAGTGCTGGTCCCGTTTCATTCCAGGTTTTTCCTCCACCAGCAATTGTACTAATTTCACCAGTCGAAACTGCCCCATCATCAAGTGCCTTCTTCAAGAATGAACCAACTTTTGTGCTCTTTTTTTCAGACTTAAGAGTGACTTTCCTAATGTATGCATATTCGGCAATGTATAAATTCCCTTTGTTATCAATTAATACATCAGTCGGCTTGTCAAGGTCTGCAACTGATGCATCACCACCATCGCCAGAATGTTTAGCAGGCGCACTCATACCATTCTTCATTCCAAAACCTGCAATTGTCATTATCTTTCCATCGGCAGCTGAAATTTTTCGGATACGATTTGCATCAGTAACATAAACATTACCTCTGATGTCAACATCTATTCCCCTGGTCGCAGATAATTCGGAGGCAGTTGCTATTCCACCATCACCAAAATATCCCTGCTTGCCATTTCCTGCTATAGTTGTAATTACTCCAGTTTTACCATCTACCTTCCTGATTTTTGGGGCACCCCCAGAAGAAGTAGAAATGTATATATTTCCAACACTATCAACTGCAATACCAGTTGGGGAGGGAAGAAAGGCTGATGTTGCTGGAACTCCATCAGCACTTTCTTTACCACCTCCTGCTACTGTTGTGATGACTCCTGTTTGGGCAGTAATTTTTCTTACTCTACCATTCACCATGTCTGAAATGTAAATATTACCCGCTTCATCTACTGCAAGACCAATTGGCATATTGAATCTAGCATCTTTTGAGTTTCCTCCGTCACCAGAATAACCTTCCTTCGTATCACCCGCTATTGTCGTGATAATTTGTCCACTTGAAAAAAAAGTAAAAAGAACAAGTGCTGTCGCTAAAAAATTTATTGTATTTCGTTTCATATTATTTAAAATTTAATTAGTTAATTATTTATTTGATATTCCTTCACCAATAAAACTGAAAAAGGCTTTCACATAAGCTCCTTCAACTTGCATAGAAGGGCCCATTTTTATTTTCGCCCCATTTTCATCCATTCCACCACTCAGGTAGCAGTCGATGCAACCGCCATATGCGAATCTTTGGCTCCCACAAAATTTAATATGAAAACCTAACCCGCTAAATTTCTGACTCCTTCGTATTTCCTCGATTGTATAAGGCAAAGTTTCACCATTGATTACTACATTTCCATTGCTAAAGGTTAATCCAAATCCAGTCTTCAATCCTTTGCCACCACTTTGGCCATAAACGTGAGCCCCATCATCATAAAACTTATGAGTTTCAAGAAACTTGATGGCCTCTTCTTTAGATTTGAGAGTTGGATGTCCGCAGGAAAATAGAAATGCTACTCCTAAAATTGCCGTGATAATCTTTGTAAATTTTCTTTTCATGTTTAATTTATTTTTTGTTTAATAATTTTTCGACTACCGTTTTTAAATGCGCTACTTCATCTTTAAGACTAAGAATATAATCATCGTAAATTTTCCGCTCATTTTTAGAAACCTGATTCTTTATAACTAGACCATTTGCCTTATTGTTTTTTGTCATATTGAAAATAATATGTTCATTAAATCCAATAATATCTTCGATTGTCAATTCGAGAAATCCAGCAAGTTTTTCTAGTTGCTTTATAGTAATATCAAGTTTACCATTTTCAATTTTGCTATAATTTGATTGCGTTAAATCCAATATCTCTGCCATCTCCAACTGGGTTTTCCCTCGAAGCTCTCGTAACTTTCGTATTTTCTCATGGAGTTGCATTGACAAATTAAAAGTAAGTGTTGACTCTGGTATATTATATTCACTACACGCATATTATAGTTGGCTAGAAGAGCTCTCCATTTTTAAGAATGTGTGAATGTTTTCAGCAATCTGCTTCAGTTTACTGTTTTTATTTAGTTGAACCTTGGTTCCGTATTTCTCCAATTGAGAGTTAAGACAAAACAGGTGCTTGAAAACACCACTGTGCAAAGAAAAGTATTCCAATACTGCGCTTATTGTATCAAGTTCTGGTTGAGTAATTAACTTTATTTCTCCTGTTCTTGGGTCCCATTCCCAATAACCTTCTTCATCGAAGTCGATTAAAGGGAGGTCTTCGAATGCAGAGATACAGACCGTTACTTTATATGTTTTATTCGTTCTTTCTGTTAATTCACAAAACTGCATCTCATGAAAAAACATTGGTTCGTCTGATGTGGCTAAATAATCAGCCAGGATAGATAGTTTGTTTAGGTAATATTCTTTTTCTTTATTCATCGTTTTTAATTTTAGTTATGAAATTGATTATGTGATTTCCGATGGTAACTCCATCGCTTTTATTAGTTAGTACTATGTCGCCAAATTTTGCATTTTGCATTCCATCACCCACACAGAATAGGTGAAGAAAATACTCAGGATTATTTTCAAGGCCGAAGAAAAACAGCGCACTCCACACAGTTCCCCTGTTAAATGGGTTATATCCTATTTCGAAATTTGCTAGATGATGAACAGGAACTTCACCACGAAGTTGGAACTCTTGAAAAACAGACTCCAAATTATCAAAACACCATTTGCAGTAGAGGCATTCAATACTCATGTGCTCTTCTAAGTCATAAAAGACAATTGTTTGCGGAGCATAGTATTTTATTATACCACTGCTTTTAATAAGGTGTTCAGCAAGTTTTCTTAATCGACACTGATATTTTTTCTTCATATTCTGCCTTTGATTATTTTCCTTCTGGTAATTCCAATGCACTGATATTGCTTACTGAGTTTCCAGCAATACCCTTAATAGAACTATACATATGGGTGGTGTTAAGAATTACTTTGCCTATTTGTTTTTCTCTTTTTTTCCAAAGATTTTCCATAGCACGTTTCTCACTGTCCAAATCGGTTTTCATTTGAACAAAGCCTTCCACGATTGCTTCTACTTGCATTCGGAATTCTCCACCAGTTAAATAATCATACAGCATGTGCATTTTATCCCCTTTATTTTCTTGAACACTCATAGCATTGTCAAGAAGAACCATTGTTTCTCGGAGCACATAGGATAGACCCTTAAATTCCTCGTAGGTACAAATCCAAATTCCCTCACGCTGTCCTAAACGCTCCATGTCACGTGGCATAACATCCGTAACAATTAAACCCATGGTTGCACCCTTTTCACGCATGTCAGCTTTAAACTTCTCAATCCAACTAGGTTGAAAATCTTTTGTTCGCTTGGATTCATAATACACAACCCCGCAGTTTTGTTTTGAACGAGTATTTATAATATGTACACAATCCGCACCACGTGCACCTTTTTTTATTTCTTGAATGGTATCTAAAGGGAAATTACTTTTCAACCATTCTTCCATAGCAATCTCTTGTGCCTCACCCTGAGATTGCATTGAGCCTTGTGAGATTTTTCTCTGTGCCTCGGAAAGTTTTTCATTCAAAGATTCAATTAAACTTTGCTTTTCAAGAAGCTTTAG
>CAYYUS010000182.1:0-5837 GCA_964474925.1 uncultured Akkermansia sp.
AATGATCGATTTTACTTGCAAACAATTATTGTGCTTACTTCCGTCGGGCATTGTTACTGTTCCAGATCCGGTTGCAGTATATGAAACATTACCATTCCAGTTCGCAGTATATGTTGGCGCAACTTCCGTGGCTGCAAATGCATCCGAATTACTATTACCAAAAGCAGTTGGCCAGCTAAGCATAGTTGCCTGATTAGAGAAAACGGTTGTGCTTGTATTACTTGTATTAGCCATTCCAACATAAGCAATTGAACCAGTTTGATTATTATAATACTCGTAATCATTACTACCCCTTATTAATGCAATATTAGCTGTTGGGAATAAACTTCCGGCTGGAGTTGAAGCAACCGTAGTATAGGTATTAGTTTCGGTGAACGAACCTGCTGTTAAGCTTGTAAAATTCCAATTCATTCCAGTTCCGGTAGCTTTTGGTACCGCGCTTGTTGAATCATAGTTAGCATACAAAACTATGTCGCCAACAACCGGCTGATTGGCAGTTTTGGTTATTGTTAATTGTGCATCAGCACCTGAACTAATAACAATGGCTGTAAATAATAAGTAGATTTTTTTCATGTGATTTGGTTTAAATATTTAGTCAAAATTATCTAAAACCACCTTGTGCCATAATGACCTGCAACAGCCTAACGCATGATCTATATCATTAATTGGTGTTAATTAGTTGATCATATCTATAAAAATATAATTGCGTATTTAAACTAAAGAATCTACTTTAGCATCAAAGTATAAAATTATGTTGTTCACTAGATATGTTGCCGTTTTTGCCCTTGTTTGTATTATGTGTAATGTTAAAGCACAAGATGAACCTAAGGAAGTAAACCCCTATAAAAAACTTACTAAACAGTTCATTGGTGCTGTAAAGCGAAACGAACCTTATAAAAATTACCGATTTTTTGATACCACATTTTACGGACGAGCTATTGAACAGCAAACTGATAAAACCATTCAGCGGTTCATAAAAAAGAACGGACCAATTGTTGCCATCGAAAAAACAGAGATGGACACGCAAGGTTGTAAAATGGCTGCAGCAACTTCTATAAGAGTAAAAGATGGCAAATACCTTTGGTATCATTACTACGATCAAGGGTCTTACATTACACGTTTTGAAATTGACACCTTCTCAAAACAATGGTTCTATATTCCGGAGCCGATTGCGAATGTGAATTACACCAAGCGCGAAATTTTACTTCAGCCAAATGGTTTTATACAATTGCCGGGAACTTTGTACTTGCCAAATACTCCAAAAAAATGTCCGGTTGTAATTATGGTGCATGGAAGCGGACCGCACGATCGTAATTGTAGCATTGGAAAAAATAAGATCTTTCAAGATATCGCTTTGCAATTAGTTCAAAAAGGAATTGCGGTTTTTTTATATGATAAACGCACTTATGTTTATCAATACATCGATCCATTTCCAATGGATAGCATGGATTATAATTCAGAAACGGTTGAAGATGCCGTAGAAGCATTTTACGCCATAAAAAAAGTAAAAGAACTTGATTCCAATCGTGTTTTTATTGCAGGACATAGTCAAGGTGCTATGTGTGCGCCATTAATTGCAAAACAATGTAAAGGTTTGAAAGGCTTGGTTTTATTGTCAGCGCCGGGAAGAAGTTTGCTAGAAATAATTCCTGAGCAATTAGATTATGTATTAACTACAACAGCTGCAGAAGACAAAGAAGAAAGTGAGAAAATCCATAACGCTATTAAATGGCAAGTAAAAAATGCTTTAAAGCCAGACCTTACTTTAAAAAGTAAAACTATGTTACCTTTTGGCGCAAAACCAAAGTACTGGTTGTTCGACAGAAATTATAAAGTATTAGAAGAAGGAAAAAAATTAACGTTGCCAATTGTTTTATTGCAAGGCGGAAGAGATTATAATGTAACCAAAAAAGATTTTGATCTTTGGAACGAAGCCATGAAAGGAAAACCAAATTTTAAATCGTATTGGTTAGAGAATTTAGATCATATGTTCTTTGCAGGTTCCGGTATGGCTAAACCTGCCGATGTGATGAACGTTGGACATGTTTCAAAAACAATAGGGGATAGGATGGGTGAGTTTGTTTTAGGGACAAAATAGAGTTTTTCTTGCGGGACAAAATGTCCCGTTCAACCAAAACAGTCCGCGTAATTTCAAGTTGGGCGGGACATTTTGTCCCGCAAACGTTAGAGAACTACTCTTTTGTTATCCGAATAACCTCCCTATACAAAAACCTCTCTTGCGTGCTTTCAAAAGGCCTATAGGTATAATAAGCATAACCGTCTTTTATTTTAATTTTATCGGCCGTTATATTTACAAATTTGTGTACGCCTTTTATCTGTCCGGTATGATGATCAATGAGTTTTAAAGAAACATTAGCACCATTTTTAAAGAGGGCGTACACTTTATTCTCCGAATCGTCCACAAACAATTGCTTTTTCCAGGTATGCCAATTTTTTGGATGATGATACTTAATGGTAACGCTATCGATCAACATATTTTCTTTATCAAAGTGAAAAATGCGATCGTTGTAATGATTAAATAAGCAAACGGTATCCTTCAAAACAAAAAGCGGTGCGTACAAAGGTTCGTAAAACTTGGAGCGGGTAAAGCCGCTCATTAAAGCTGCAATTACTTTTTTATCTACTTTAAATGCATCGGCCAATCGGCGTGCTTCTAGTTGTCCACGCGGAGGGAGATAATAATATTCAAAATTATAAAGATCCATTAACGATCGGTTTATAACATTGTAAAGCAATTTATGTTGTTTGGGATCGCTCTTGCTTAAGTAGTAATAATTAAAAGCGGGGTAATCGGGATTTTGATCGTTATAATAATAATTGCCATTTGCTGTATCGTTAACGGGTTTTAAACTTCGTTCGTATTCTTTTTTTGTAATTCCCGTTATAAGAAAAAAGTTATCGCTGATCTCAATTCGTAAAATAGTGTCTTTACAAAGCAAATTTGTATTTCCTAAATAATCGTGAAAGAATTTTTGAGCTTCTCCGGCTTCAGGAGGAATGGGTAATGACATAAATTCTTTTCCCGAATAATCGGTGAGGCGGATCTCTGATCGTTTTAATTCGTTCTTTGAAGTGAGTAGAACCAATTTATCCTCGTAAAAGTCGAAATCATAAATACCGTAAGTAGGCTTGCCAACCAAGGTTTCGGGCTTATTTGAGGCAAAAACATCCACATCGGCCAAAATAGTTGTTTTTTCGTGGAGCTTGATAAGGAGAGAAATTGTGTCTTTGTTGCCAGGCTTTAACTGACTAATATAACTCTCAAACGAGAGATGATGAGTGCTTAAAGCGTACGACTTATCTTTTGATACCGTTGTTTGAAATTCGCCGTATTTATTTGTAAAGCCAACATTAAATTGATTGAGTTTAATTGCCACTAATTCAATTACTTTACCGGCCTCGTTTGTAAGCTTTAATTTAACCACGCAGGTTTTGTTTTGCGACGAAATAAAGCCACCAAAAACAAGCAAAAACAGCAAAATAGCGTATTTAAAAGAGGAGTTCATTTGATAATAAGACGTTAAATTACTGCTTTTCCATAACATGCCGGAAGCCGTGGAAGCGCCTAAAATAGGGCTGATTATAACAATTGTTAATAGAAATAATTATTGAGAATTAAATATATGTGCTATATTTACGAAACATAATCTAATTTAAGTATGAAAAAGTTTTTATTATCGATCGTGGCAGTAGCCTTAGTAGGTGTTTCAGTAACTTCATGTAAGAGCCATGAGAAATGTCCTGCATATTCTAAAGTGAACACAGAAAGCAAAAAAAGCATTTAATTAAGTAGAATAACCCCTAGGGTTATTTTATTTTGATATTTCTACTTAACATAATGCTCACGTTATAATGACTGGAGCTTATTTTCAAGCGAAATGGAATTATAACTGATATTATGTCTCAATAGCTTGGGCAAAAGCGAAGGGGTGCGAGAGCGGCGAAACATTTAGTCTCTGATTCAATCCTCAGTCTTATTCAGCTCCTTTCATAATACGAATGGGGCTTTTTAATTTTATAAAGTATCTTTTTGATTGGTATGAATTATCTCCTTTACAAATAGCGTATCGCTGCTTTTTAATTCTTTTGATTGGGATTCCTTTGGGGACAGCCATATCGTTAATAGTGATATACATAAAGTCAATATACTTCCAGTAATACCAGACACAAGCAAGTGCCACCATTCATTTTTTAGTTTCTTGTTTGCTCTCCTTAGATTATCTAATTCAAGATAAGCTTTTTCTCTTTCTTCAGACTGTTTTAGATGTTGATTCATCCATCTAATATAAGCATTTAGCTCGATACGTTTAGACGGGGTGCGAGAGCGTGTGATAGCCGTGCGAGGGAAATCAAAAACTTATATATTAAAATTATTTCATAATGAAGGGTAAGTTTTTGATTAGGGCTATTTAACATAATATTTATTATAGAGATTTACCAACCGCAGGCCTTAATGGCGCAATAGAACGAAATCTCTATAATACGACATTATGTCTGCGCTATCGCTTGCCTGACGGTAAATAGCCTCTAGTGGCTGATGTTTCACTTGCCGCCGCATCCGCACGCCTGCGCTCCTGTGTGTAGGTTTACGTATCGGACTTTGTGTAAAGAAAAAACCCTCACCGATTTGGTAAGGGTTTAGTTTTTTGGAATCTGCATTCTTCTATCATATTCATCTTCTGTCATTGGAGTATTTTCTCCAGGCACAGGAATATTAAAGAACCAACAGCAAGTTAAAATAACCTCGTGCTTTATGCTAGCGCATTCTTTTAGAATTGTAAATTTTAATTCAGTTCCTTTCCTCCTATAAACGGCATGTTTAAAGTCAGGCACCGTTAGATTCATAAACTCACAATCATGATATTTTAAATGCTGATCAAATTCTAACGGAGTCATACTATTACATTGCTAATTGAAGAACGTGTTCGTGATTATCTATTTTTACAGGATTAGAATATCTATTAGCTTCAAATATAGCCTTAACTGCATCTCTCAAATTATCACTCAGCTCTGCTATTGTTTCTCCTTGCGACATAGCCCCAGGAACTTCAGCAATAAAACCTACATAACCGCCATCTATAGATTCGGTATAGTGTATACTAAAAACCAAGTCTGACTTTTTCATAATTTTAAATTTTAATACAATTTACTCTTTGTATTGAATTGTTATACTTACAAATATAGCCAAAGGATACACACTTGCGTGTTAATAACACATATTTTAACAGATGTACATACGTACAATTATTGGTAAACAGATAAATACGTATATTTAAAGTATGGCTCAAAAAATATACTTTCTTCATGTAAACGGAAGCTCGGCTCCTAAAAATGAAGCTGATTGCGAATACATGATTTCGTCTGATGTGGAATTGAATGCGACTATACAGCTTTTAGATTTAGGAATTGAAACTGTTTATTGCGCCCATCTTTATAATGGAGATATAATTAAATGGGAACCAATTGATGATGAAGTTGAAGTTAATAGTAAAGATGCAAATAAGGTTGTTATCGCTACATTCAAAAAGGTGTATGAAAGAGTTGGGTTTATTATTTGGAAAAATAAATCTGCAATTTAAGCCCCATTACAGTCTTTTATAAATCCGCTTTTAAAGTAGGAACCCCCCTTAACTTTAATCCCTAATTTTCTGCAAATAGTTCGGTAGATTTTATTTGAACGGATATATTTCGCCGCCCCTCGCTAAGCTATTTAAAATAATGCTGGATTATAGTGATTATTTGACGTAATGAATGCCGTAAGCTTGTCATAAATCCTTAATTTTATATCCTCATGAAAGCTTCTACCATATTCATCG
>CAYYUS010000183.1:0-5832 GCA_964474925.1 uncultured Akkermansia sp.
CTGTGATCGTTATTGAGCGCTTTAAAAAAATCGACGTATTCGGGATTTGCTCTTTTAAATTTTTTCATCTGCTTATCAGCATCAGTGTCTGGATGATCTGTGTTAGCGAAGGGCGCCAATTTACTAGAAAGATCTTTTGAAATATAACAATGATACCCTAAACTAAAATTCTCGTGGTTTGTGCCGTTCCTGATCATTTCCAAATGAGCAATACCGTTTTCATAATAACAAAGTTTTCCTTTTACGATCAACTCCCCAACTTGTCCGGTGCGCGCATCTGTTCTAAATAAATGACCATTATACATAAATCCCCAGATCTCTTTGCATTTTACAGTGGTTTCAACGGCGTTCTTTGATAAGGTGATCTTCATTTTAATGGTACCATAGTAATTCACCATTTTGTCGTAGGTTTCGCCTATTTTGTTCACGTAATTTTGGTAGGTAGTATAAACAATAACTGTATCCTTGCCCGAATAAACTTTAACGGAAATAACCAAACTAATGATCAACAGAAGATGCTTGAGTTTCATGGTATTGTTTTTGTTTGATGAAGATACAAAAATTTTAGAAATTATTTAAATCCCTTCACCAAGGCAATTTTTCCATTGCTCCCTGCCATCCATAATGCCTTACCCGAAGGAGAAAAACGAAGGGTCATAAATTTGAGCGATTCACCTGATGTATCTTTTATCTCTTCTGTTCTTTGGTTTTTAATGTTGTATCTAAAAGTGCCATCATGTCCTGTTATAAAAATAGCATTGGCATCTCTAAAACGCACGCAGCTTCCAAAAAATGGTTTGCTGTGTTTGATCGCTCGCCAGGTTTTGCCGCCGTCTTTTGTTAGAGCTAAACTCACAATGCTAGAATCTGTTTTGTCATAATTTCCACCTGTAACGATTCCTAACTTCTCATTAAAAAAATCAAAAGAAAAAATCCCTGTCATAGTTTCGCCTTGTGGAATAGGGGTGTTGTAAGTGAGAAAACTCTTTCCCAAATTACTGGAGTAAAATAACCGCGAACGTTTTCCACCTGTAACAAACCACAACATATTTTTATGAACATCCAAATTAGTATTGCTGGTGGCAAAACACGCTTCTCCTTCTGATAAAAACGCGATCTTGTCATCATCCATGGGCATCCAAGTTTCTCCACCATTACTTGTTTTTATTAACGTGATCTTACCATTGATTGGATCGCCAATCGCCAATCCATTTTTTCCTGCCTGTCCGGCAGGCAGGTTATCATAAAATACCATGCTGTCAAAAAATGCTTTGGGATGCTCGTTCTTGTAAACCACTTTCCATGTTTTTCCTTTATTGCTTGTTTTTAAAAGATAAGCAGGCGATGAAATACCTAAAAGTAAAACAGTTGAATCATTTAATACAGCAATGGACCTGAATTGAGGATATACACTATCCACTTTTAATGAATCTATATGCCATGTTTTTCCTGCATCTTCGGTATAACCCCAAACGCCTCGGTTCGCCGCAAACCAAACTGTATGATCATTTAGTACTTCCAACGCCCGAATGGATAATTTTGGAAGTGTATTGAAGTAATTTACAGTTAAAGTTTCTTGAGCAAAATTACTTTTGCATAAAAAAAGACTCAGCACTATAATAACGATCTCTTTTTTCATGTTAATTGCTTTTTAAGATCCCAAATTCCTTAGCGGTTTGATACGTGGAGTGAAATCCTTTATCTACACCAAATATTCCTTTTTTTCCGCCTTCATTTTCTTTGTCGCCTGGTTTTATTAATAATTTATGACCCAAATTTTTTACCTCATACAAAATTACAGGTGTTCGTCCTAAAGAATCGGTGTATTGTGTTCGTGTTATATCTTCAATAGTCATAAATGCAGGCTCAATAACATCAGCAATTGTATCGGTGTTATTTACGCCTGTCCATTGATTCACTAAAAATAATGCATTCTTTTTATTTACTACAGCATCATTTAAACCTTGGTAAATGATCATGTTTGGATATTTCCCTTTGTAATTTGGATTTTGAGCTTTCACATCGCTCACCAATTTTTCTTTTAAAAAATATGTTTTACCGCGCAATGCTTTTAAACCGTCAACTGCATCGCTCGCAATTTTGTAAGCACCACCTGCAAAAATGGCGCCGCATTTAAATAGCTCCGGATGTGTGGCCGCCATTACAACACTCATGGCCGCGCCTGCCGAAAGTCCTGTAATAAATATTTTGCCGGTATCAATCGAATAATTCTTTATCGCAAAAGTTATCATTTCAAATATACTCTCGCATTCTCCTTTTCCTTTTTCATTATCTCTATCGGCAAACCAATTAAAACACAGGTTTGGATTATTCACTAGTTTTTGCTGAGGATAAATAACAATAAATTGATTTATTGCAGCCAATTTATTCCATCCCGTTAATTCCGAAACTGCTTTTGCACTTTCGCCACAGCCATGCAGCACAACGACCAAAGGTAATTTGTTTATAGAGTTTGGAAGATCATCATAGGCGTACATTTTTAAATTTCCGGGGTTTGCGCCAAATTTTACCATTTCGGTAAGCGTTTTAGTTTGTTGGCTGAGCACATTATTCGCAAATAAAAGGAAGAAAAGTATGAACGAAAAATGTTTCATGTGTGAGTAAGGCTTGATCGAATTGCTTTATTCAAATATAAAAAGTATCCTTGTATACTAAAACTAATCTTATGAAGAACCTTATTAAACTTGCAAGCGTACTATTCTTATTATTACCTGTATTTTCAATGGCACAGGATAAAACTTTTTTGAAAAAATATGCAGGTACATATCATATGTTGGCAGCTGGTCAAAAAGCAACTCCAACCAGCGATAAATATGTTTTAACTCCCGACGGAAAAGGTACTTGGACCATGTATGAAGTAAGCGCTGATGGTACACCAAGCAAAAAGCCAACAAAGGTTTTGGGCACTTGGACTGCTTCTGAAGGTGTTATTAATTTGAGTTTTAGTCCTCCGGGTGCAGATGGCGGCCATGGTGGAGAAATGTTAAGCGAATTCAAATTAGCCGATGGTGTTTTTAAAGCCGAAGGTGTTGTTTTGAAAAAGGCAGTTGCATCTGCTTCTAAATCAAAAAAGTAATTTAGTTAACGATCAATTTCTTTGTTACTTTTTGATCGTTGATCTGTAATTGTACCAAGTATGTTCCGGTAGAATAACCGGTACCTAAATTAATTTTTTGTCTTTGCGTACCGCTTTGTTTTGCTTGCGTTCCGGTATGAATAGCTTTACCAGCAACATCAAACACAGATAATTGTACGTTTCTGTTTCCTTTAAGGTCGTAATTAATGGCTATATCGTTGGTTTCGCGATCAAAAAATACTTTTAATTCATACTCATCAGCAATTTCTTTTACAGAAGCCGCCGGATCGGGATGAATTTGAAACGAATGTAAATAGATCCTATCTCCCGTCTCTTCACCATTATTATTTGTGCAATTTGTAGCATACCAAAATGTAATATTCCCTTCGTTAACCGGTGGAGCTGTCCAGCTAAACACCCAGCTATTAAAATTTGTAGCAGTTGCAGGAGTGCCCGCTGTTTTATGAGTTACAGAATAACGAAGGTCGGTTGCAATGGAATGTGTGATGATCTGGGTTCTAGTATTGTCGGTAATATTAAATGTACCGGTGTTCAAACTATCACTGTCTTTTAATACACCAATTTCAAATCCAAATTTAGCAGTAGCTGACGAAGCCGAACCTTGAACCTGAACCGTAATATTATAAGTTGCTCCGGGAATATACGACGAATCCATACTTGAAAATATCAAGGTATTATTGTTCACCGCATTTAAAATAACTTGTGCATCGGTATGGCAGCCTGCTTGCGCGCAAGTAAGATCCAAAGGAGCACCTGTGCTACCGGGATGAGCGCCTGATGTTTTTTTATAGGCTGTTGTATAGCTTGCGCAAATAAATAAACACGCTACAAAACTTAGTGAAAGGATCTTGTTTTTCATTACCGTAGTTTTATTTATTTAAAGTTAATGAACTTGTATATACTTTATCTCCTTTATCTGTCATATCATCATTGGCCGAAACAGCGCCAACATAAAAAGTAAAGGGTTCTGAAGAATTTTTTGGAGCGGCCCAATTAACTATCCATTCGCCAACACCATTTGAAACTGCGTCAGTTCCGTTAAATGTATACGTTACATATTCTCTTTCTTTTAATGAATAAGCATTTTTTACTGTTTGAGTTCTTTTGGTATCTGTAATAATAAAACTTCCTAAGTTAGTTTGAGTTTCAGGATTCATTGCTGTTATCTGAAAACCAAAGCGTTGTTTATTGGCGTCGGTGATCCTGATCTTAACAGGATATGTTTGTCCGGCAATATATTTTTTTATCCCATCTCCAATTTCAATAGATACGGATGCAGTGCCTTCGTTCAACACATTATCATCATGACACCCTACAGTGGCACAAGTTTTTTCGCCCGGAGCTCCCGTATGCGAAGCAGGCGCGCCCGAGCTCGACGGACCGGGCATAGCAGCATAAGCCAATAAAATGGTTACCGAAAAAGAGAGTAGGGTAATTGCTTTTTTCATGAGCATGTTTTTATAAAGGTACAAAATTTTACTTAATATTTAGCCTTGCATAAGTGTTAACATAAGGCTGTTGCCAGGGGGTTTGTCCCTGCCAATTAGAAGAGGGATGAATTATTTTGGCCTGTTGAATAGAAATAACTGTGCTATCTTTTATCAAATAAGTGATAGCTAAACGTGGAGATCTAAACTCATTTGGTTTGATATAAACAAGGCTATCTGTAAAAAGGGCATAACCTAAACGATAAACTAACTTACTGGCTTTATGAGTTTCTTTATTTTCAAATTGCATTACAGAAAGACCGCCTGCTTCGTAAAAGCAGGCAATGATCTTTGATTTTCCAATTGAATCAACAATTGACTTGATGTGTTGTTGAGAAAATTGTTCAGGCTTTTCTTTTTCTTGACCGCATGAAAACAACGCAAATGTATACGTGCTCGACATAAGAAGTATAGAAAAGCATTTTCTCATTTTCATATAGTGATGGGCAAATCGTAGCTGTGAGAAACAGTATAAATTTACTCTTTATACGTTCTTGGAACATCCGAATCGGTGTAGATCACGTAATCTCCAAGCTTTTTATTCTCTTCTACATTAATATTCTTCGGAAATTTTTTACCGCCATCAATGCACGAAATAACAAGGATCCTGAGTTTTGGGTTGTATTTTTTTAATTGAGTAACTGTTCCCAAACCTTCATCGCTATGAAAACGTCCGTTCAATTGCAAAACTTTTGCCCCACTGTTCTTTGTAAAAACTTTGCTTATAGAGTAAGCCATAGTGGCATCCCAAAGCGATTGCGAATGAACCATGTATTTTGGCATCATGCTATTCATGGCAGCTACTGCTTTTTTTGAAGTGTCTTTTGAAGATATACCTGCATTTCGTCCGTCGGACATTAAATTCGTGAACTTTTCGTAATAGGTTCCGCTTGCTGTGTCATAAGGCAAAGGCGGTAAAAATGTTTTTGCCGTTGCGGTTAATTCGCTAAGTGAATTACGTCCTTTGCGAGCCGCCATGTTCACATATCTTGCAGGAGCATTACCTGCCACAACGCTTAACTTTTTTTCTTTCGCAAATTCTATCATGGGTTTGTAATTTCTATAGTTGCTCCATACACGCGCTTCTTTAAAAAAGTTCTTCTCGCGAATATAACCTTGTAAATATTCATCTAATACTACTTGGCAATCGGTTTCAAACATTTCCATGCTTAAGGTGGTTTTATCGCCATACGAGGCATATAAAGCTTTAAATAATTCGTTTTGTAA
>CAYYUS010000184.1:0-5779 GCA_964474925.1 uncultured Akkermansia sp.
AATCACCATAACCTGGAGTACCATTATAAAGTATGAGGTCATTTTGGTTTGCATTATATATATATCCCAAACCACGTTTAGTATCGCAACCAACATAATCATCTAAATAGTATCCTAAGTCAGCATCATTCCATATAGTGAAATACGTTTTATTGATCTGGAAAGAAGAACGGTTATGGATCTCATAACTGTAAAAGGTCATGTTATTGATCTCGTCATTTGTTTTGAAAGCAAAGGCTTGCGCTCTCACTTCAATACCAATAGGCACACCTTGCGTTTCTGTATGAACGCCACCTTTATCATTATAAACCCAAAATAAAGTATGATCGCCATATAATTTGGCTTTACAAACACCAAGATTATCTTTTGTTGCTCTGTTGAAAACATCATATCCCGGATAGTCACCTGAAAGAGGATCATAAATACCATCATTATTTACATCTTCAAAAGGGGCTAAGTGTAATGCTTGACCTAAAGAAGGGTCGGCATTACCCGGCCAATCATTTATGTTTGAGGTAGCAGGTCCACCGCCGATCACAAAATTATCAACTTCGCTTCTTGTAACTTGAAAGATCTTGTCATACTTACTACACACATCAGCATCCGCTTCAGCACTTGCAGTATCTAAAGGTCCCGGCCAAAAGTCAATACCATTTTGACGATAGGTCATAGCGGCTACCTTTAACTGTCCACCGGCATCATATCCACCGATCCAAACAGCACCAGCAAACGCAGAAGATGCTGCCGAAGCTCTATTAGAAGAAGCAGGTATATAATAGTAGGCATTGGTATTACCAAACAGATCCCACCACATATCACCACCATTAAAAATTATGGTTCTAACATTATTAACCCATAACTCTCTACTTGCCTTAGGTGTGGCACAGCTACCAAGCGCTTTAGCCGCCAAAGCAGATTGTTGCGCCAACTGTACTCTACCAGCATCAACACCAGCTTTCTCTCTTGAGAAAGCGGTAACTGTTGAAAGTACACAAATGAGGATCACTAATTTTTTCATAGTCGTATCTATTAAATTTTTAAAACTCCAACAATAAACCAATTCTTATTTGACGCGGTTTATTAAAGAAACCAGGATTTGCCATTCTTATTGAATAAAGATCACGGAACGACTGTGGGCTGTTTGCTGTTGCAAGAGCCGCTTGCGCTTGTGATGATTGTAAATAGCCATCATCATCTGGATTACCAGTAAATTGATAGATGCCTAACACGTTGCGATTATTGAACAAGTTCAATACTTGCAAGTATACATTTAAGTTAGCTGTATTTTTATTCTCAGAATCTTTCTTACCCCAAATTAAAGGGATGTTCTTATCAATACGTAAGTTACTTCTAACACTCCAAGGTAAACGTGAACCATTGATACTTCCAAGGATATTTGAACGTGAACCTCCTGCAAGTGCAACCGGAGTTGAATAACGTGTATATGGAGTACCTGAACCTACTACAAAAGATAAGTTAAGACCAACATCTTCAAAAATGTTCAATGTTTTTCCACTCGTGCGTTTTATTTGTGGGCCTTTATAATCTTTCTCAGAACCAAAACGGAAGTCATAGATCAAGTTAATGGTATGTCTTTGGTCGTTATCTAAAGGTATTAAGATCCTCAAGTTTGGTTGACCTGTGCTAGCAATGTTTGCACCACTACTATTGTTTGATCCTGATCCCTCAGCAAATTGTAAAGTATAGTTTGCCTTAAATGATGATCCACCGGTTCTTCTAAAATCGAATGTAACTGTTAAACCCTTAACTGTTCCAAAGTCAATATTTTCTAATTGTAAATAATTTCTTGGGTAAGCTCCAACAATTCCTCTATACTGAGTCATCGCTCTTAATTCCCTGTAGAATGAAGTTATGGTCATCGAAGCACTCTTTCTTTCATTAAGGATCTGAGAGAAACCTAATTCATAGTCAATTGTTTTTTCAGGTCTTAAGTTTCCATTTTGTACCGTTGGCAAACTACTACCAGATCCCATGAAGTAGTAATCGAAGGGATCAGTTCTGTTACCAAAATTCAAAGGTCTTTTTGTTAAAACATCGTAGTGAGCAAAAAAGTTAGCTACGTCAGAAATAGGAAAAGAGAATGCAACGCGCGGCATAGCATTAATTGCAGCAAGGTAATTAGTAAATGCACCACCAGACATATTCTCGTTATAATTACTCATGTCTTTGAACAATGGTGTTGGTCGTCCGCTGCTACCAGCGATCAATGAAGGATCTGAGATCTCATTGCCCTCAAGATCATACCATGTATCACCATCTCTGTAACCCTTTATAGAAAAGCTACCACCATCGCTTGGTGCGTTAGAAATATAAACAACCGAATTTTTAGATAAACTATTAGGAATAATAGCATTCAGGTTACTAGGCAATCCTTGAATAGAAGGAAGATCACCAATAGTAGCCACATCGTGAAGTGCATATTTATCCTTTAGTACTTTTTGGTTAGCATCATAACGGTCAACACGTAAACCTGCATTGATCTTGATGTCTTTAAAATCAAATTTATCCATTATGTATATGGATGAATAAATTGGTTTGAAAGTTCCAACTTTAAAAATGTTGCGACCATTCTCGTCTTTTTTAAGGAACTCAGCAATATCTGTTGCGTCTTTAACTCTGTTTCCTAAGTGGTCATAACCAATGTACGATACATATTGGTTACCGGTAGATTCGTCAATAAGATCTTCAGCACTGAACATATCCATGCTAAATGTAGAAGGATCCATTTCGTCAACGTTAAGTTGCTTGTTGTAATCTTTAGGTAATCCTAGTTTCTCAAGTAATTTCTCTGAGAATTGTGTTTGCTTATCTTGTTGATATTTATAATCGAAATAATAATATGGAATTGAACCACTAAATTGAGGTACAAGTTGCGGGTTTGAAAGGTCCGGCTCTCTTAAATGGTCGTTAACGATCGATCTCATTCGGAACCATAAACCGTTAGAAGCTACATTATAGCTATAGATGAACCTTTGATCGAATTCCATACCAACTGTAACAGCGTGGTTCTTAATATCGGCATTAAAGCTGGCGGTAAATCTTAACTGATCAAAGTATTGGAGATTGTACTGACCCGGATAAGTTCCGAAGTTGCTATACATATTATAGATACTTGGAGGTGTATCACCGTTCCTTAATCCATTATTACCGTATACTTGCTCTAAAAAAAAGATGTTATTTGGCTCTTGTGAGAATAAATAACTCGTATACAATGTTGCATCAGGATTCTTATCGCTAGGCGTAAATATAACAGGCAACAATGAAGCACCTTGGTAAGTATATGCAACCACAGTATCACCGTTTACCACAAACTCAGGATCGTAAGCATAATTGAAGGCGAAATCTCTTTCAAGTTTTGGAGTTGCAAATTTTCCAATATAACCGTAATCAAAATAGTTCTTTTTGTGAGCTAAACTTTGAGTTGTAGATTTTTGTCTTTCGAAACTTGCTTGAAATTTGAAGAAAGCGTTTGATATGATAGATTGTGATTTCTCCTTACTAGCAGTACCTGTATTGAATTTTTGAGTTAACCCTATATAAGGACGTGTTGTAAGATTTGATGAGTATGAAGTATTTTCTGAATTGAACATTTGCCCTTGTAGGGATGCATTACTTTGACCTCCATATTCTATAAATGCACCAACAGTTACATTTGTATTCAAGGTTGGTTGAAAGTCGATTTTTCCGTTAAGACTTAATGAACGAGAAGCATTATTGGCCTTCGTTTTTCTGGTAACCATGTCGTCTTTGGTAACATACTCTGATGCCCTCACATAACCCGAACCTGAAGGAGACTTCAACAATGGCTGATCTTTTATCTATTGTAGTTTTTCATCAGTTAGAGTGTAGAAAGGTAAAAAAGAAGGGCTTGGATCTTTAATGTAAGTTCCTTGACCAGAAACGAAGAATCCTAAAACCGTGCGTTTGTTCCCTGATGAATCTTTTTTATTGTAAATAGGACCACCAACACTGAAACCTAAGGAATTGTAACCGTAAGGATCTGTGATCTGTGATGAGATCAACTCTACACCACCAAAGAATTTTGATTGAGGACCGCGTGTAGAAATTGAGATGGCACCTGATGTAAGGTCACCATAACTTGCAGGAACACCACCTGTGATCACTTCTAATGATCCAATAGATTGTTGGGGTAAATTTAAACCGCCAATAACTTTCATACCGTCAACAAAATAAGCTGTAGAACTTGCTGCAATGCCACCGGCACCTGCTCTAGCACCACGAACGTTTAGTGCACCGCCCTCGTCAGATTGAAATACACCACCAGTTGTAGCAGCAACCGAATTCACATCCTTTGTTGCCAAATTTTGATATTCTTCGCGTGTAACAGTTTGACCGGTTTTTGTATCCGGATCGATCAAAGGAACTTGATAAGTAATAACTTCTACTTCATCCAACTGAACACCACCATCGTTCGAAAGACCAATAGTTACGTATGCAGTTTTGCCTTCACCAACAATAATATCTTTTATCTCTTGCGGTTTATAACCAACATAAACACCTTTTACATTGTATTTACCAGGGCGTAAAGGTTTAATTACAACCTCTCCATCCATGTTGGTAGTACCAACGGCAATTTGCACACCACCTTGGTATGCAACAATGTTTGCAAAAGGAATTGTTTCCTTGGTTGCTTTATCGATTAGGATAACTTTAATTGAACCGTTGTTGTCTTGCCCAATGAGCGAAAAACCGGTTAAAATTAAGACTGCTAGCGCGAAGTAAATCTTTTTAATCATATTGTTAAAATACCTTAAATTCTACAATAATATCTAAGTGGTTAAAGTTATAAATGCACTCCATATATACCAAACTATTTTTGCCTTGAGTTATTAAGTTCTTGATAATCAAACCTTTTTTGTTTTTATATAATATATGCCTCATTATTTATCGAAGTTACGGTAAAAAAGCAGCTTGAGAATTAATGTTAAATGATGTGGCGAAGTTATTTTGATAACTGGTAAAAAGACCGGATTAAGTGGATTAAACCTTTAGCGTGCTATACTTTCTTTTTGCGTTTTGAACGCTTCTCTACAGGTTTATTTTGACGATGGCGTTTTGATTTTCTTTTGGTACGTTTCATCTGTTTCAAAGTTTCCTTTGATTGAATACGTTTGTGATGTTTTTTGATAGCTTTTCGTTCGGCTTTTTCTTTACGTCGACGCTCCTTAGCCTCACGCCTGTCTGCCTTTCGGCCCTTTCGTTCGCTTTGAACTGACTTTTCTTTTGGACCGGTTCCTTTTTCGTTTTGAGCAAAAGAATTGCTAAAAACTGAGATAAAACATATGAAAAAAAGGATACGCTTCACCATCATTTATATTTAACTACTTCTACTCCAAAACGCTTCAAAAAATCAACGCCTTCGTCGTTAGCAATTCCTTTAAATTCGGCATAACTATGCTTGAAAAAAACCTTAGAAATTCCAACCGTATAGATCACTCGTGCACAAGCAATGCATGGCGAAAGCGTAACATAAAGCGTTGAACCCTTCATGTCCATTTTATTATTTGCTCCATACAAAATAGCATTTTGCTCGGCATGCAAAGCCAAAGAGCAACTTCCTTTGCTATCGCGCGCGCAGCCGTGCTCGGGCCATTCCACATCGCAATTGTGAGTGCCCGCAGGAGGGCCATTATATCCTAATGAAATGATGCGTGTATCTTTTGTAAGAACCGCACCCACCTGAGCTTTAACGCAATGCGAGCGCGTGGCCAGCCTTTCGGCGAGTTCCATGTAAATT
>CAYYUS010000185.1:0-5767 GCA_964474925.1 uncultured Akkermansia sp.
AATAGTACTATCATTACTCGCCACAGAATACCATAATATATTATTAAGCATTGTTGGATTTGTTATGTGAGCTGTAGCTGAAATATTATTTTTCGCGATCGATTCCTGAACGAGATTTTCTGCTTGCGCTTTATTAATAAAAGTAATTCCCAAATAAACACAAAAATAAATTAAAGAAGCTTTTGCAAGCTTAGATCTTCGCGCTTCATTCTTTTTATGGAATACGGCGATCAAGATCATTAGTAGCATTGGAAGTGTAAATAACAGATCAACGATCGCCAGCGTGTTTAACGAATAATTTTCATTAGTGAAAGGCAGCAATAATTGTGTGCCGAAATTAGTGCACCAATCCAAAAGTGAATGGCCCCATAAACACGCAAGCATAAATAACAACATCCGTTGAAATGAAACTTTCTGTTTAAACAATTTAACTAGCAACCAAGCAATAGGTATGGCATAAAGCGCTTCAATAAATAAAGAGTGTGTATGCGCTCTATGCTCACACATATATGCACGCGGGTCGGCTAATCCGGTATAAAACAGATCAAAATCCGGTGCGCTTTTTGCAATGGCGCCTAATAACATTCCCCAGCGTCCTATTTTCTTTCCAAGAAATGCTTCGCCAATTGCAGCGCCAATAACAATGTGTGATACCGAGTCCATTTACTTATACTTAATTCACTATTTATAAAATTCAAATATCCGAAAAAAAAGCCTCTCATCCCGATAGCTACCGGTACTGAGAGGCTTTTCCAATCCTTTAATTTTTGTGTTAATCCCCAAATATCTCCGAATCTGTTTTACACTCTGTGCATTTTGGATTTGGACGTGGAGTTATCATGATCTCGAAAGGTTTAATAGCCTTTGTGCTTTTATCGTATTTCAATGTGATCTTTACTTCTGATTTTACAGTTACTCCGGCTTTTACAGCAGGGTTCCAAAGATCCATATTCTTAAGAGCAACAGTTACAAGTTCGTTCAATTGAGCATTAGCTCCATTTACCATTGCTTTTTTAATAGAGCCGTCAAAATTCAACGAAAGCTTTGCAATAGATGCCGAACCTTTTACCGAACGCCTTTGTTTTTTGCTCAATACGATCTGATCCTTAAAGAAATTGTTTAGATCTTCCTCACCGTATCCATAACAAGGAGGGCGACAAGCTTTTTTATCTTTAGATACCTTTGGTTTTTTGTATCCTGCTCTTTTTGGTTTTATTTCAACCGCTACTGTTTCAACAGCACCTTCCACAGCAGTTGAGGTTTCTTCCTCCTCTTTTGGTTCCTCTTTTTTCTCTTCCTTCTTCTCCTTTTCCTTTTTTGGTTTCTCTACTTCCTTCTCTTTTTCTTTCTTATCGTTCTTTACAACTTTATCTTCTTTCTTTACTTCTTTCTCAGCTTTTTTTGCTGCAGCAGCCTCGGCTAAAAATTCTGCATCTGCTTTGGCCTTCTCTGCTGCTTTCTCTGCAGCTTTTTGTTCGGCGGTTTTATAATAAATATAAAATCCCTGACTAGGCTTTAATGTTTCAGCATCTCCTCCCATTACACATTGACAAACATTTTTATAACTTGTAGAGAATTGAAAGAACTCAGGATATGTGGTCATCAAATTTTCCCAGCGTTCGCGATTATTATCTTCGCGTGTTCCTGCAGCATCTTCGGTTGTTTCGGTAAATACTAAAATAATATCTGTGATCTCAGCTGTTTTTAAAGCATCTGCTTCCGACACCTTGGGCATACCACCAGTTCCTTTTTTTGATTTTAAATTGATATGTTGCTTTGAAGAACCTTTATAGCCTGCGCTTATCTCTTCTTCGTCAAATGTAAGGTCATCATAAACGGGTGTTTGTGAAAAGAGTTGTGCGCTAAAAATAAAAAGGAAGGTAATAAGGAATGCTCTCATGAATTCGTTATTTTAACCGTAATAATAGAAAAAATAATCGAGAAAATTACACCCTTCTTTGCATTTAAACAACATTTAGGCTCTTATTTGACACCATCAATTTCAAAAAACCGATTTAACCAATGGTAAAGCCATATTTGGAACATCTTCAGCTTTTCCTTACCTTAGTTATTCGAAAAAACAGGTCTATGTTATTTAGTAAACATTCTATCATCGCTTTACTATTTCCGGTTTTGAGTTTTGCTCAAACAACCGGCCCTGGCGGTGTTGGTACAAGCGCTAATAATAAATTATGGCTTGATGCCAATAGGGGCATTACTCTTTCAAGCACTAGCGTAACTGCCTGGGCTGATCAATCTGGTAACGCTTTTTCGGCATTGCCACCGGCAGTGATCGCGCGACCAGCGTTTGTTTCTAACTCAGCGAATGGGTATCCAACCATTGACTTTGATGGTACTGATGACGAACTGCAAGTAGCCTACAACGCCGCTTTCGATCTTACACAGTGGCACATTTTTATTGTTCCAATGGTTGATGTTGCAAAAAATTACAATGCCTGGTTAGTGAAAGGGAATGATAATTACGAGAATTATGAGCTCTTAAGTTTCTCTGATAATAATTTGCATACACCAGTTAGATGGACAAATAATACCAGAACAAGCCCAAGTTCAGCGGCTGCGCAAGTTTCATCTACGGTCAATATCATTGAATATTCATTTTCAAGTGCAGTTGGAAGAGATGTTTATAAGAATAATGCTAGTATTATTTCTGATAACGAGGCCACAACGCCTAGCGTTAATCCGCATCCACTTTATATTGGTAATGAAAAGAACATCGCGGGCAGGTTCATTAATGGTGATCTGGCTGAAGTTATAATTTATAATGCTCCACTAAATTCTGCACAGCGCATTATAGTTAATAATTATCTCTCGGCTAAATACAATTGCACCTTAACTGCAAATGATCTTTATGATGAAGACAATGCAGTGAATGGAAATTACGACCATGATGTTGCAGGAATAGGACGGGTTGATGCAAGTAATATTCAAAATGATTCAAAAGGTTCGGGAATTGTGAGAATCCTCAATCCAACAGGACTGGGTAATAACGAATATTACATTTGGGGGCATAATAACGGTCCGCTTGGTTCTTACACAACAACTCCTGACGTTCCTTCTGCTGAAGGTGTGCAAGCAAGATTACTACGCGTGTGGCGAGGATCGGAAACCGGAACCATTACAGACTTTGATGTGCGTTTTGATCTAACGGGCTTAGGACCTATTACCACTTCGGAATTACGTTTACTAATAGATACTGATAACGATGGCGTATTTGCTGACGAAACCGTAGCGGGGGGTGGTATTATCTCAGGCGCTGCACTAGTGAGTGGAAGTATTTATGAATTCTCTAATGTTACAGGGATGAATAATAATCTTCGCTTTACGGTTGCCACTACAAGCGTTGCCTCAACACCATTACCAATTGAATTATTAGAATTCAACGCTGTAAATATCTCCAATAAAGTTGAGATAGATTGGAAAACCGCATCAGAGAAGAATACAGAAAGTTTTAATATCGAACGCTCGAAGGACGGGATCAATTTTGAGACTTTAAGCACAGTTAACGCCTCCGGAAATAGCTCTTCAATACTTGAATATACCGAAATCGATTTTGCGCCACTTGACGGTATTTCATACTACCGTTTAAAACAAATTGACAAGAATGGTGATTTTTCTTATTCGTCAATTGTACCTGTAAACTACAGGATCAACAAAAGCAGCTTAAGTATTTATCCTAACCCATCGCTTGGTGAATTCACCATTGATCTTGTAGGCATGGAAAACAAAGAGGTGCTTGTAGTAATAAAAGATATAAGTGGTAAAGAAGTATATTCAAAAGTTACCATAACCCAAGAAGGGAAAAATTTAATTGCTATTGACGCCGAACATAAATTAGCATCGGGCACTTATTTTGTGATCGCATCTTCCAACAACGATCTATTCTCACAGCGCATCATTGTTAAATAGCTTTTCACCAAAAGAACATAGCGTTTGTTGCGAAACGCCTCACTTCTTCTTCCCCTTTCCACCACCGTTACCTTTACCTCCACCTTTATTGCCGTTTGAATTTCCTTTATCAGAATTCTGACCACTTTTTATATGACCTCCCTTATTCTGTTGTTTTTGTGGAGATTTGTTTTGTTGCTTTTGTGGAGAATGACCATTTCCTGATTTTGCGCCAATTGTTTTTTGAGAAGGGCCGCGATAACCCTTTTTATATTTTACTTTGTACTCTTTAAAATGCACATAAGGCGAATTACCATGATAATCTACCATTACAACTTTATATCCGCCATAAAGATCATAGTTACTATATCTTGATGGAAGATATGTTCTGTGAATCCAAGCACCACCTCCATAATAAATGAACATGGAGGTTTGAACATCATAATAGGCTTCCACATCAGGTAAATAATAGTAACGAACTTCTGTATAGCCAACAGGGCCCCACATAGGTGGTGATCCAACATTTATTTGCACCGAAACCTGTGCATTTAGTCCGCTTGAAATAGAAATTACTATTCCAATAATGATCAATTTTAAATACTTCATTTTTTTGCTTTTGAATTCTTGCTCCTGGCAATACAGACGTGAATCGTTTCACCTGGTGAAGATGAATGATTTTAAATCCTAATTCATTACAGAACCTTTACGGTTTGTTGCATAATTCAGGGTTTCTCGAAAAATTCGTACGTTTTAAAAGAGATGGGCTATTGTTGTATTAAAACACAATATTATAACTCACGCCATTCTCACTCTTCACCTCTAATTTACCGCCTAATTGTTCGGTAAGCATATAAATAAGTTGTATGCCTAGTTGCGAATCTTTTTCAGGATCAAAATCCTTCTTAAAACCGATCCCGTCATCAGAGATCAAAAGTTGATATTTTCCTTTTAGCAACTTAAGACTAACGCTCATCTTCCCCTTCTTTGTTGGGAACGCGTGCTTCAAAGAATTACTAATAGCCTCATTCAATATCAAACCAATAGGTATCATTTTATCAATATCAAAATGAACTTTAGCTTCAATATCGTAAATAAATTCAAGGTCAGAGTTTGGTAACGCATAAGATCGATGCACGCTTGAGCCCAATGTTTCAATATATTCTTTTAATTCAATTTTACTAAGATCATCCGATTGATATAACATTTCATGCACCAATGCCACCGAGTTAATTCGATTGCGGCTCTCGCGAATTAGTGCTATGAATTTTTGATCCTCAGTGCTCTCTGATTGTAAACTCAATAAACTCGAAATGATCTGCATGTTGTTTTTTACGCGGTGATGGATCTCTTTTAACAACTGTTCTTTTTCTTTAAGGGATATGGTTGAGTGTTGTAATTCTTCGCCCAGCATATTTACCCCTGCCCCTATCCCATCCAAAACACTATCATCATTTTTTAAACTCACCTTTTTCCCAAAATCCTGCCGCGCAAACGCCATGATCACTTCAAGCACCTCATTGGCGCGCGTATTATCCGAAAGCGGGATCTTGTTCTTTGGAGCCATTAGTTCAAAAACTGTTGAAGCCATTTAGTAGCTTCCTCTTCGTTATCAAATAATTTTGTTGGAACAGCCGGTTTATTTATACCTAAATAAAAGTTTCCTAAAACACGACTGATCGTTGAACCAATCACAATGGCGAACGCGTTTGTTTTCGTATCTCGATCTCGTGCCGAAAAATGTCGACGCGCTTCACAACTCATTGATTTTATTCCGCGCGAATCGATAAGAATAGGGAATTTTTTATCCGTAAAAAAACTGGTAACTATTTTTGTATTTTCAAGTGCAAATTCAAGTGTAATA
>CAYYUS010000186.1:0-5755 GCA_964474925.1 uncultured Akkermansia sp.
GCCAATCATAACACCACTCTTCAACATTGCCACTCATATCAAACAAACCAAACCTATTTGCTTTTCTGTGCCCCACTGGTTGTGTTCTTCTTTGGTCATTATGATAGAACCATCCAACCTCATCTTTGTTATCACTACCACTATATTTATACATGGGCTTTGGAAAGCCACCATATGCTGCAAATTCCCACTCACTTTCTGTTGGCAACCTGAAGCCATTTAAATTTTCTTTGAGAGTAACAGTCCATTTGTAACCATCAATAGGTCCCGTATTTCCTAAGCTTAAATTTAGATTATTGGGGTCAATCCTGTCTTTAATTATACTATACGCTTCATTCAGATTTTGTTTCTGGCTCAACCAATTTGCGTATTCAACAGCGTCGTACCAATTAATGTAAACTACTGGGTGATTACCTTGCCATCCCCAAGAAGGACGATATTGCACATTTTCTATGTCTATTCCGTTATAGCCAACCCGATTGTTTATTCTTCTCCCGTTAGCCTCACAAAATAAATTGTATTGCCACACAGTAATTTCATATTTGGAGATATTAAATGGTGGAATTGTAATCCTCTTGCCGTCAACAGTGATAAGTTCACCGGGAATCGCAATCATAGGTGGGAAATAACGATCACGGATAAAAGAATACCTTTGTGCGTTTAATTCTTTTAAGGCACTCTCGAAGTCTTTCTTATAGTCTATATGTAGTGTTTTCTGAATCAGACCAGCAGCGTCTTCAAAAGAGGCAAAAGCCAAACCTTTTTTGTCGGTATGAAAGCTGTGAAATGCAATTTCCATGCATTCAAAGCCTAAACTATCTAAAAGAGTTTCTCCTTTGCCTTGCAAGGCCAAAGTTAGTTTGAAAACATTTGTAATCGTGGAATACGCTTTAACGTAATTGAGATTCAAAATTTCTTCTCGACAGGATAACAACAAAGAATTGCCAACAATAAGCGCAAATTTTTGAGCTTCTACTTTTGCAGACTCTGCAATTAAGGCCGCCCTATCGGATTCTGCCTTTGCTATTCGGGCATCCTTAGAGTCAATCCCGGACTGTTGCATAGCCTTTTTTGCTCTATCTTCCGCAATCAACGCAACCTGTTCTTTTTCAGCAGCATTTTTTTGAGCATCCAATGCATCTTGGATGGCGCGGCTTTTCTTAATTTTCTCGTTTTCGACATTCTGTTTTTCAATTTTTAATTGGTTTGCAATTTCATTGGCTTCTTTTGTTCTTTCCTTCAAAGAATCGCTTTGTTCCCTGAATTGTTGAGTGGCAATTAGTGCTTTATTCTCAGCTGAATGCCAGTCTTTCATTTTTTGAACAGCAAAAACCGAAGCCCCCAACGCCACCAAAATCAATACGCTTGCCACCAATGCAGCCACCCAAGCATTTTGTCGGCGCTGGTTAATTTTAACCTTTTCAGCGTCTATCTGTGCCTTGATTTCATTTTCACTTTCAAGCACTCGTTCCTCCAACTCTTTGGAGAAATCCAAGTACTGCTTTAAAAAATACAATCTATTCAGAGCCGACTGGTTTAGAGTACCTTTTTGGGATAAATATTCCTTGTAAGCGGATTCCGCTTCGGCGCGTAAATTCATTTCGTTTGTCAAATTCGCTCCAACCACTTTGGCCAGAACGTCATGGCTGATTTCATAGTTGATTTTTTCGTCGCTTTTCAAAGCGCGCAATATTCGTCCTTCGACCAGGTCATTTAATAACTTGGTTAAAGAAGTTGGAATTGCCACTTTTCTTCGAATCAATTCTTCCTGTATCTCATGTTCACTTGCTTGCAGTTTGGTGTGGCGTTCGGTGATGAGCGTGGCGAGCAGTTCAAGAGGCAGTTCGTTGCCGTAGATTGAAGCGAGTTCACGGAGTTGTTTTTTCAGAAAACTGTCTAGGATGCGCTTCAAGTCGTCGTCCTCGCGCACGAGGCCGCTGTGCAAAACAGGCAACACGGAGACAACTCCCCCTTCAGGGTGCCGGGGGGCGGCAGCACGATGCCAAAGTTCATCCAAAAATACCTGCACGTGCGCCAATTCAATTTCCCTATCTGGTGCGTTTAAATTAGGGAGCATCTTCTCTGCCAGTGCTTCGGGACTCTGTACCTGAAAGTCGGATTTATATTTTTTCACCTTCAAAATATCGATTATGACATCCTTCACGACAGAGCCTCTCATTTTTTCCAACCGAAATCGGTGTTGAAAAATACTCGGACATTCCTTCTCCCACTCTGAAAGGTGTCCGACGAACTCCTCCCGCATTACGAGCAACACACGGCAGGGGGTTGGGTACTCGATGAGTTTTTGGAGTCGCTTGAAAAAATCCTCTTTTTCTTCGTTGGAGCCGAGCAGTAGAAGTTCCTCGAATTGGTCGAAAAGCAGATACACCGGTTGGTACCGCTCCCCGAATAATCGCTTCACTGCTTGGCCAAAATCAATAGGTAATTTAGTTTCAGGATCAATTTCAATTATGTCTGGTAGATTCGTTTCTGGGTTGAGTTTGATTTTTTGGCGCAGGATTTCATTGATGCGGGCAAAAACCGACTGCACGATGTTTTGTCCCCGGCGAACGCTCAGCGCAAACCACGCCGCTTCCGAAAACTGGTTTCGCAGACCGCACTCGACGAGGCTCGTCTTGCCCGATCCGGAGGGGCCGAACACAAGGAGGTGCTTTACCCCTTGCAAGGCTTTGTAGAGGTCACGCGTCTCGTTTTTGCGACCGAAATAGACATCCGCATCGTCCTGCTGATAGGAGTCTAAAAATTTGAAAGGCGACTTCGGTTGGCTCATCGTTCGGCTTGTTTAAAGGGTTCAAAAAGCGTTTTGATGTGCTTGTACAGGTCGTCTTTTTTAGGTTCGTTCAGGTTTATGTAGGCGATTTCTAATTCGGACAGGAGCGGGTTGTAATTGGGCTGGAAAAGTTCGTTGGCATAATAAATGAACCCGTAGCGACCCGGCTGCTCGGGCTGTCCCGTGAAATAGAACAGTTCGGGCGTTTGGGTGGGCGTTTCGACGAGTACGCTTTGGTCAATGAGCAGAGGCGAGAGCGAGATGTATTGTCCCGCTTCGTGCAGGTTGCGGAGGCAGGAAGCCACGTCGCTGCCTTTGAAAAGCAGCACGCTTTGGTTGTAGGTGAAGGCACCTTTGACCAAACTTATGTGGTATTTGGCCTCGCCGGGGCTGAAATAACCATGCAGTTCGCCGAAAAGGTGCCGGAAGCGGGTGGTGTCGGAGCCGATGCGGTAACTGAGGTTGATGTCTTTGATGCTGACGAGGCGGTATTTTGCCAAAAACGCAATGCTGCACAGCCAGAACACGAGGGAAGTCAGGTATTCGTCGAGCAGGGCGTTGAGTTCTGGCTCGCCGAGCGGTTCTTGGCGCAGGAGTTTTTCGCGGCGGGCGTGGAGGACGAGGACGGTGCGGTAGAGGTCGTTTTTAGTGTCGGTGACTTTGGCCACGAGGTCGTGGATTTCGGGAATGAACGGTTTTTCACGCTCCAAAAGCCCCGTCGTTACCATGAGAAGTCCGAGGTAATCGAAGCGCAAGTAATCGTCGCCTTTCATGTTGAGGAAATCGGCGATGGCCGGATGCTGCCGCTTGTCCGGCAATTGCAGCACCTGCGACAATTGGATATAGCACAAATACCGCAGCGACCCCTGCCAAGCCTCTGCCATGTACGACAGCCGCACGGCGTTAGGGCGGCTGCCCGGTGGCGTGACCAAATAAAAAAGGAAGTTTTGCACCAACCAGCCGTAGTGTTGGAACACTTGGAGCGGGTCGTCGCCTACGACGACTCCCTGTTCTTCCAAACTTCCGCTCAAGTTTTTGACCCATTGGGCTTTGTCGGCGGCGATTCGGCGGTCGGAGAGGAGGTTTTGGGCAAGTTCGGTTGGTAGGTCGGGTTGTTTGCCTTCGGCTTCGATTTCGGTTAGCAGGTCGAGAAGGCCGAAACGGATTTGGTTTTGCGTCAACGTCGCTTCCACGTGACTGACCGTGCCGAGGCCGATTTGCTTTCGGATGGATTGAAATCGCCCAGACTGCTGGAGGATATCATTCAAGAGGGGAGTATTATCCAACAGTTCCCTTAGTCCAGCTATGGCCTTAGTTAAATCATCTTTAGCGATGAGATTTCGGATATTTCGTATAAATTCTTGAGTGGTCATTTTTAAACAATCTCATCGAACGTGAGCGTGACTGCCACACCGCCGCGTTTAGCGGGCGGTTGGCAGCCACGCATAGTTCCATGCTCTTTTACCAGGGAAAGCGGGTTTCAATTCGTTTTCTTGCCTCCACCTTTATGTGTGTTACTATTGTTTGGCGTTGGATTGAGTTGTTTACCTCGGTTCCCTTGATTTTGGTCAAACTGTTTATTAGTCCCGCTTGTGCCTTTATTGGCGTTTTGAGTATTGGATTGATTTTGCTGTGGTGTGATTTTCTTGGCCATGAGTAAATGATTTGCAAGTAAAAAATTAGTTTAGCTCTATATCAATTTCAAGTGTTTGTAGTTCCTGTAAAACCCAATTTATTGCGGTTTCATCGGGAACTAAACTAGAAAACACTTCTCGTATGTAAATATCGCCTTTGTCGGTCGCTTCTGCTGGATAGCCGTAGTTTTGGGCAAAGTCCGACCAACCTTCAATCTCTGCAACAGAAAACATTATTCGCCTCAACATTGATGGGTGAGCAAGACAAAATGCCAAATCTGTCATTTCTAACGGTTGATTGGCTTTTTTGACGACTATTGAAATTTCTAACCAACCGCTTGCTTTGTTTTTCCCTGTTCTATCGTATGAATTCGCAGACATTGCATCATTACAGATAACTTCTGCTCTATGCACTGCATATTCAATTGCATCTATCAATGCACAAATCATTGCTCCTCGCTGGATTATTGTTTCCGGCTTAATTGCTGCCGAAAATGAAATGGAGCAGACCACTTTATATACTTTACCTGGATAATTTCTTGCCTCAAACTCTCTGGTGATGAAGCACTCTGGTTCATTGGCTAGAAATGCCCCAACATCAACAGAGTACCCTGTTTGGGCGTATATCTGTATTGGACGCAATACCTTTTGAGCAACAATGGGCGAAATCTTTGCTTGATATTTTTCTATTTCCTTCATCCCGTCTGTCCAGCCACTTTTTGCCATTCTCTTTGCTTCATCCCATGTTAAACCGCCTGACCAATTTAAATTAGAGTTATTCCGTGACGATTTATTATATGCCTTACTTTCTTGCATTGCATAGTTCCAAAAAGAAAAAAGGTCATCAAAATTCAGGGATTTATTTATCATAGTCTTTTGAGTTTAATGTCAGCCAAAACTTCGTTTTTTTTAACATTACCTCTCTCAGCAATATAACTTATGTTTCCATTTGTTGTAGCAAGGATATTTTGCTGCACTTGTTGCCAATTTTGCTGAGATGCTATAACGCCAATCACATCACCTTTTTTTACAATTGTGCCTTCTCTAACCTTTGGGGCAAATGTTCCATCTATAGGCGATAAAACTTCTTCAACAGGTTCTAAATATTGTTTTATCTTCTGAATTGTCGCCTCATCTAACCCTTTCCAAATAACAGTATTTTCAACAATTTCCTTTTCAATTCCATTTGCTAAGAGTTTAGCACCAAAAATAGATGCCCTCGGACTAACAACATGTCTTATTTTGTTAGTCTCAATAAATTCTCTTATTTTTTGAACATGGTCTGACCAATCTAGATTCCCAGTTAATTCTCTTTCAAGGTTTTCGTCAT
>CAYYUS010000187.1:0-5747 GCA_964474925.1 uncultured Akkermansia sp.
ATTTGAATGGAACATGGTATTCTTTAAAAGTAAATGATAGTGTTTATGATCCAAAAGATCCTGTAGGAAGTTTGGATGCCGCCATTTTAACCGAAAAACTTTTAGCGCCTGTTTTGGATATTCACGATCTTAAAACTGATAAACGCATTGGTTTTGTTCCGGGCATTAAAGGCAGCGAACATTTAAAAAAGTTGGTGGATGAAGGGAAGTTTGCTGTTGCTTTTGGCTTATACCCTGTAACCATGGATCATTTGAAGTGGATAGCCGATACCAATAATATTATGCCACCAAAATCAACTTGGGTTGAGCCTAAGATGAGAAGTGGTTTGGTGGTTTATAGTTTTGAAGAGTAAACCATGGTTAAATCCATTATATCTTTAATCTTTATTTTTAATACCTTTCAGTTTTGCTTTTCACAAGACACATTACGAAACATTCGTCTTTCTAAAGGAAAAAAAACAAGCGTCATCAGATTCTATGATGAGGTTGAAGTTTTGAATAAAAAAACTTTCTTACATAAAGACAGCATGGAGAGAACTCTTACAGGTAATTTTCTTTTCGTAACAAATGATTCTATAGCCATTAAACCTATATGGCTAAGAGATATAAGATTCTACGATCATTCTGGACAAATAAACATAGATGATTGGTATAAGTATCGGAACTTTTGCGCAAATCAGGACACCGCAATTAAGGTTAGTTTAAAAGAACTTAATTACATTCACTATAACAGACAAAAGGCTCCTCGTGTGTTCAGATACTCCTTTTTTGCTTCGGCTGCCACCGCTTTAATTGTTTCTCCTTTGGTTTCAATAGAAAGAGGAGGGTTTAACAGATCAAGATTCCGTACCATTTCATCCATCTCAGGTGGGGCCGCTGTTATATTCTGTGTTTGCTTAGGGATCTCGTTGGAAAAAGAACACTTTTTAAAAGCAAAAAAAAGCAAAACCAAGGTTTGGGAGATCAAATATTAAATCTTCCGTTATGCAAATTGATAATTGATCCATTTTCGTAACTTTACTGACATGTCGGTTAAAGAAAATCTACTTCATATAAAAAAAGAACTTCCTCCACAGATCACTTTAATTGCTGTTTCAAAAACAAAACCAAACGAACTTATTACAGAAGCTTACGAAGCCGGACATAAAGACTTTGGCGAAAATTACGTTCAGGAACTTTGCGATAAGCACAAGCAATTACCAAAAGATATTCGCTGGCATTTTATTGGGCATTTGCAGAGCAACAAAGTAAAGAACATTGCTCCATTTGTGTATTTGATCCACGGCGTTGATAGCTTTAAACTTTTAAAGGAGATAAATAAGGAGGGGAAAAAGAATAATAAAGTAATAAAATGTTTATTGCAATTATTCATTGCCAATGAAGAAACAAAGTTTGGGTTAAGTTTTAAAGAGGCAGATGAAATATTAAATAGCGAAGAATTAAAAACTTTAGAGAACATTTCCATCCAAGGCTTTATGGCCATGGCAAGTAATACAGATAACGAAGAGCAAATTCGTTCGGAGTTTAGATCCGTTAAAACATTTGCTACTAAATATCCTCAATTATCGATTTTAAGTTACGGCATGAGCAGTGATTTTAAAATTGCCATACAAGAAGGCAGCACTATGATCCGCATTGGCAGTAGCATTTTTGGCGAACGTAATTATACTAAATGAGCGGCGTTTTAATTGCACTTGTAACTACCGTTTGTTGGAGCCTTGGAATTTTTCCATTTACTGCCGCTTCACAACGTATTGGCGCCGGCCCTGTAAATCAATACCGATTATTGTTAGCATGGTTGATCATGAGCGGTGTTTTATTCTTCGCCTACTCTATTTCTTTTACTCAACAATTTAGCGATCCACAATTATACCATTATGTTTTTCTGGGTGCATCTGGCATTATTGGTTTTACCATTGGCGATTATTGCAGTTTTAGATCTTTTGCTTTACTCGGACCAAAACTTAGCAGTTTATATATGACCTTTGCACCGGGATCGGCACTCATTATTGGATTTTTTCTGTTGGGAGAAAAAGTAAATCTCATTGGCATTTTTGGCATACTTATTACAGTTGCCGGAGTTATTTGGCTCACCCTTTCAAAAAAAGATGCACAAGCCGCCGAAAAAGTAGGATTTGAACGAGACAGAACAGGAATTATATTAGGAATTGTTGGTGCATTGTGTCAAGGCGCCGGATTGGTATTATCAAAATACGGCATGGATTATTACGCCGAAAAACTTCCAACCATGCACGCCGTTTGGATACGATTGCTATTTGCTTTTGTTGCCGCTTTTATTGTTTCTATTGTTGCCGGAAAATTGATCGCCAATTCAAAACCGGTATTCAAAAATACAAATAACGCAATTCCTTATATGATCTTAGGAACTTTACTTGGACCAATTGCAGGAGTTACTTGCTCGTTATTGGCCATTCAAAAATTAGAAGTGGCGGTTGCACAAACTATTTTTGCTTTGCTGCCTATTGTTGTTTTTCCGGTAAATCTTTTAGTGTATAAGGAAAGGATCACCATACAATCTATCTTTGCATGTTTAACCGCTATTCTTGGCGTAATTCTTTTAATATGGCGAAACGACATTTTATAGACCTTCATAAAGAATTAGAGAACGGCACCTACTTTTCTTTAAAAAAAGTAAAGCTGGCGGTTAAACAAATGGAACATCAACCGCAATTAATTGTGGATACACGAAAATTGATGTTCAGTAAAGATCCGCAAAAAAGCATGCGAGCGGCTTGGCTCATGACTCATGCGGCTTTTAAATATCCCGAACTTGTAAAAAAACAATTGCCTTATATCATCAAATTATTAGAACAACCTAATTTGCATACCGGCACTATCAGAAGCAGCATTCGCCTTTTTCAGGAACTAGATCTTCCTGAAAAATATGTAAGTAAAATGTTTGACCTCTGCCTTAATTATACAAAGAATAGCACACTCCCTCATGGTGTAAGAGCCTTTGCCATAAACGTTCTGGGTATTATTTGCAAAAAATATCCCGACCTAAAACATGAGGTATTACTGGTGCTGAACGAATTAAGTTCATTTCCTCAACCTCCCTCGATCAACTTTTGCATTAAAAAAACCAGCAAAATTTTGTTAAAGCTGTAACATAACAGTATTCTCGCTCGTTACACTTGTATGCGCAAAAAAATCCTCCTCTTAACAGCCCTATTGGTTGTAACATTTTTCAGTGCCTTTCATGGTACTAAATTCAGTAAACTCAAAAAAGGGGATGGCCCAGCCTTAAAAAGCGGTGATATTATTTTCATCATTAATCCTGCCGGGCAAGGTAAAGCCATTCAGTTGGCTACAAAATCAAAATACACCCATGTAGGTATTATTTTTATTGAGGATGGCAAAACCTATGTTTATCACGCTGTAGAACCTGTAAGTAAAAGTACACTGAGCGATTTTATTGGCATGAGCGAAGATGGAACTTATAGCATCAAACGTTTAAAGGATCAAAGTTTGCTTACCGATAAAATTTTAAAGCAAATGAGTTCAGAAGCTAATTTAAAATTAGGAATTCATTACGACCTTGGTTTTAATTGGAGTGATGAAGAATTATACTGCTCAGAATATGTTTGGAAATTATATGATCATGCGCTTAAAATTGAAATTGGAAAATTAAGACCCTTAAAAGAGTTTGATCTTTCGCATCCTAAAGTACAACAGATCATGAAGCAGCGTTATGGAAAATATATTCCTTATGAAGAGAAAATGATCTCGCCGGGCGATATGTATAATAGTGCTCTTCTAGAGGAAATTAAACTACAATAAAGTAGAGCAGATTTATTGCGTTCATTAAACTCACTGCAATAAGCGAGTAATTCACTAAATTCATATTGTGGGCAAACACTAAAAATGTGATCAGCGAAACTGCAATTCCCAAAAAAACCAAGGGGATCACTCTCCAAAGTCTGTATTCCTTTTCTGAAGTGCTCACCATTACTTTTATTTCCTTTTGTAGAATAAAATCTCTGCCAACATAAAAATCTGAATTGGGTTTTGGTAATTGTATATTCTCTCCAATATACAGTTGGTATTGCGAATTATTTTGTCCCCAAATGCTCAAGAACTGGATCACACGCTCCGGGCCGGCATCACGCACATAAGCATCTATATTTGCTTTTTCACAAACTTCTTTAGTATAGATCGCGGGGCCGTACATGCAAAACACCATCTCGCAATAAACTATTACGCTGATGATATTAAATATATTCAGGATCTTATAACGCGTTGTTTGTTTAAGCTTTTCAATTTGCTTGATCTGCTTATTGCGTTTATAAATGATAACATCCTTGATCTGCTCGGGAGTTAAAGGAACACGGGACTGCTTCTTGTTTCCTTCAAAGGTCATCTTAATTCAGATTGATCTTTTTGTCTAAAAGATAATTGTTGCGAATAGAACTATTACGAAGAACAAGCTCACCAATAAAACCAGCCAAGAACATCATGCTGCCAATGATCATGCAGGCCAGTGAAATATAGAACGATGGACGTTGTGTAAGTAAACGTGCAGGATGATGTGTAAATGAGCAATACAATTTATAAGCTCCTAAATAAAATGCAAAAGCAAAGCCAACAAAAAACAAAAGAGTACCTAAGAGGCCGAAAAAATGCATTGGTCTTTTTCCAAACTTTGAAAGAAAACTAATGGTCAACAGATCCAAAAATCCGTTAATAAAACGGCTCCAGCCAAATTTACTTGTGCCATATTTACGCGCGCGATGTTGTACAACCTTCTCTCCTATTTTTGTAAAGCCGGCAGATTTTGCGAGCACAGGAATAAAACGATGCATCTCACCGTATACTTCAATACTTTTTACCACTTCTTTTTTATACGCTTTTAAACCGCAATTCATATCATGCAATTTAATGCCGCTCATTTTGCGCGTGGTATAATTAAAAAGCTTACTAGGAATATTTTTTGTAACAGCGTTATCGTAACGTTTTTGTTTCCATCCACTCACCAGGTCGTAATTTTCTTTTACGATCATGTTGTAAAGGCCGGGGATCTCATCAGGACTATCCTGAAGATCTGCATCCATGGTAATAATAACATCACCTTCTGCAGCTTCAAAACCAACGTATAAAGCTGGAGATTTACCGTAATTCCTTCTGAATTTAATGGCCTTTGTATGAGCGTTTGACCTACTTAACGATTCGATGACCTGCCACGAACTATCTTTGCTGCCATCATCAATAAAAATGATCTCGTAAGAGAACTTGTTCTCTGTCATTACCTTTACGATCCACTCGTGCAGTTCAGGTAGTGATTCTTCTTCGTTTAAAAGGGGAATTATGACCGAGATATCCATAAAGTACAAAGCTAATAAAAATGGGGAAAAGCTGGGTTTTAATTAGTTAAGGAAAGCAAAATAAGGTGTCATTTTTGATCAAAAACATAAAAAAAACTGTATTTTTGCGGTGGGTAAGTCCTCCACGACCAGCTCCTGCTGAATCCCCCAGGCTGGGAACGGAGCAAGGGTAAGTGGTTGAGCGGTGCGATGGAGGTAGCTTACCCTTTTTTTATTCCCTAAATTTTATAAACACTATTTAATTTGCCACGGAGACACCAAGGCACGGAGGTTTATATTAAAAATAATTAGAATTGTTTTCTTCGCGGCTCCGCGGCTCCGTGGCTAAAAACAAAAAAAGGTCCCAAAGGGACCTTCATACATTAACCAACCTTGGTTACCTCAGCAAAATTGCCTTTTATTTTA
>CAYYUS010000188.1:0-5715 GCA_964474925.1 uncultured Akkermansia sp.
TCGAGTAGAGCAAATCTGTTCTGCTTCAAGCGACAACAATCCTGAAAATTACCGAAAGGGATACTTTCTTAACCAAAAATTTTTACGTTTGAGGCATTTTTTTAGACATAAGTAAGTTTTGATTTATTGGGATAGCAATGAATAAAAATAACATGTCTGTTTGCTGGCTTTTTTTTATTGCCTGCATCGCATTATTTATCTGGGTAAAAGGAGGGTGGTTTCACCTGGAGTTATTGCCTGTCTCGGAGCTCGTTAGGGTTAGGGGCATACTTACGGTTTTTGATTGGCAGGTTTTCGACATAAATCCTGCTAGATTGAGGCCTCTAAGTGATTTGGTGGAGGTGATTGATGCGATGCTTAAGCCTCCAATGGTGGTGATATTTGGCCATCATCCAAGCATGACATTAACAAGTCTTTGTATTTCAATACTGGCCCCGGTTTTTTTTTATGGCGGATTAAGGTCTTTAGGTCAGTCAAGGGCTGAAGCAATTGTTTTTACTGCATTCTTAATTTCAACCATAGGATTTTTATCTTGTTTTGTACCGTACATAAGGCCGGCAAAAAGATTAGCATTTTTATCTCTTTGTCTGTTGGTATTTCTCGCATTTAAATTTGAAAAAACTAGTTCAAAAAAATATGTTTATACGTTAATTGGGGTGGAGTTTCTTGCACTCTTTACTGATGAGGCCGCGTTTATATACTGGCCAATTTTTTTAGCAATTATATGGAAGAAAATTGACCGGAATTGTTTGTACGCATACCTTGCGGTGCCTTTGGTGTATCTATTTACTGCAAAAATTATTTTCCCACCAATCTACAATTATTTAGGAAAAACGGGCGCGCGCAATGGTGTAGTTGATCATGTGGTGATTATCGGACTTCTTAAGAATATCCTAAGTATCAAATTTTGGGGGTATGTTTTAGAGGATATTAGCGGAACGGTATCGGCTAGCTTTGGAACTTTAGCCATTCCGGCCATTATCCCCCTATCAATATTGGTTGTTATCATCGTTTATTCGATATTTACAAAAAATTCCTTGCTTTTAAAAATAGCAATAGCTCTTATTGCCTCAAGCATATTTTTTAGTTGGCTTGATATGATTAATACAAGCAGGAATTATATGGGACAGTGGACTTATTACTATCATACCCCCATTGCGCTATTCAGTGTTTTGCTTGCGGCTATAGCCTATGAGGCATTAAAGAAAAAAGTGAAATTTAGCTCATATTTTTTAGTTGCTATTGGTGTTATATCTTTAATGAATATCTCCAATTTTTATAGGACTAATGAAATACTTAAAACATTGCATTTATATCCAATATCAATGGTGTCCCCTTTGACATATGATCAAGAGGGTATGGCTCGGGCGTATGAAGAGCTGATATCTAATCCACCACTTCCGCAAACTGAAGGACTGCGGAAGCAATTTGAATATTACAAGAATAATCCTATGGGAACCGAGGATTATGTAAAAAGGTTAAATCACACCTATGAAAATTAAAAATTGCACAAACCAATACTTAGATCTAACTAAATTTTTATCTCAGATTTATTTAATTCTGAGGAAATATACTATGGGTATATGTTTGGCAATTTGCGCCATATCTTATTGCATATCTCTTAATTCAGCATTAAGTTTAAGGATGGATAAGGAGCCTCCATATTGGGTGACTGCAGCAATGCCTCCAGCAATATCAAAAATTATTTTTGGTGGGCGCCAGTATATGGTCTATGACTTTATTCATAATAAATTTGCCGCCATGGGAATGGGAATAGATGCTCAGAGGATAAATGCTGCTATTAGTGAGTTGGCGACTACTCCATTACCTTTAAGCGCTAAAGAACTTGTTCTCTCAGGCGATGATAAGGGCATAGTAGTCATCTCTGAAATCGCATTTAATATATTTGGATATAAGGTAGAGGGCGTCCTGTATATCTACTATTTAATTTTGCTTATTTCAGGAACAATTTTCTGTTATGCATACAGAAATAACCCCTTTGCATTATTACTGCTTGCCAGCTTTTTTTTGTGCCATAGATTAATTCAGCCAATGATTAAATATGATGGGCAATTAGGTGGGTTAACAGCCTTGAGATGTATCCCAATCTTAGCATTTCCCGCCGTTATGCATTGCCTCTTATTTTTTTGGGAAAAAAGAGTGACCTTTTTAAAAATTTTGATGCTGTTTATTCAAATTGGAATCATTGTTTTTACCGTATTTGTTAGATCAACCGCAATGTGGGAATTATTTGTTATCGCAATTATTGGTATTTTGGCTCTAATATTTAACTTTGGTCCAAATGTAAATTTGGGATCAAAAGTTTACTCAGCGCGCTGTTCTGCGCTACTAGCACTTGGCGCTTCTATCTTATTGATGACTCTGTTGAAGGTCCATCTTTCATATGGATTTCCAGAGGAATATTATAGGGGCGATCAAATTGTTACAAGAGTAATTTGGCACAATATTTATTCAGGATTTGCATTTAATCCAAATTTTGTTCAACGAGAAAATTTACATGTAGATGACTTTACGATTCTTGAGGCAACAGAAGAATACATGAAGCAATCTGGACGCGAATTAGAATGGGAAAAGGTTATAGGGCCATCTACAGACTACACCACCATTAATTGGGCAAGTTATGATGCCTTAGTTAGGGAGATGACATATGAAAAATGTAAGAGCTATCCAATTGATTGTACCCTTACAATAATTTGGTACAAGCCAGTATCTTTAATAAAGAATTTACTTTGGGTATACGGCTTTCAAAAATACCCCCCTGATATGGATGTATTTGTATCACTTCATCCAGAAATAGGTACTGTAGTCAAGAACCAGTTCATTTTTGCATCCGACCAATTAGATCTTAAGAGGGAAAGAGGTGCTCCGTGGGTAATTAGACTTGCATTATTCGCATTATTTTTTGCGGTAGCAGGATATATATATCCAATCAATAGCTTAATATATCCCGTTTTATTTTCGGTAGGCGTTCTAAATATAGGTAGTTTAGCGCCTTCTTTAGTAGGGTATCCGGCCCCACATACGATTGCTGAAATTGCGTTATCAGTCCCTCTTCTTATTGTTTGTCTAGCATCATTGATTGGTAAGTGGTGCTCCCAAAGTTTAAAAAAATGAAAATTCAAAAAATAAAATTAAATATAGATGTTTTAAATCTAAAGTTACAAAATTGGAATGCCGGCATTGTTTCGGCATACTTTGTGGCATATTTTATTTGGCTGGTATCGCTTGGAAAGGGGGCATCACCTGTAATAAATCAATTTCAAATTTACTATCTATTTTTTTTAGGGGCGCCAGTGTTGGCCCTGCTTGCGATCTTGACTGGAATTTCCATTGAAAAATCTATAGAAAATTTTTGCACTAAACCAATTCAACTATTCTTTGGAATGTTTTTTTATGCGGTCCCAATTTGTATTATGGTTTATGGATTGGTGGGTATCAAACGCACTTTATACCACTTAGAGTATCTTAATATACTAGATATTGCTGGTTTTAATTTCTCGATAGCTAGATTTATTGCTGGCTGCGTATTAACGTGCCTATTACTTTCTGCTATATTTTTTCTATACTTTTCAAATTCAAGAATTAAAGATATTTTAAATAAAAGCAGGATTGAAAAGACGTTTGTTATTTTAGCCCCACTATTTTTTTTCATTCTAATTCTAAGGCCAGATATTGGACATGATTCACTATCATATGACCCATATATTGGACCGGCAAGCGCTGTTGCTTTAGGAGCCAATCCATTCACAGAAGTATTCTCTCAGTATGGATTAAATTATTTAATTCTTGCTGGTGCATTGAAAGTAATGCCATGGTCAATATTTAGTGTCAGCCTAGTTATTACTCTAATTGATTCAATATATCTTTTATTGGTTTTGATAGCCTGTATACGTATTGCTCATAATAGAATTTTTGGTGCTTTGATAGGCATATTTCTAATCTTATTTTTTATTGGCGCCTTTTTATACAACCCTTCCTATACACCATCGGCATTAGGAATGCGGTATTTACCATCGTTAATTCTTTTAATTTCTTTATTCACCATAAAAAATGGTAAGAGCTTTAATTTCTATACAGTATCCTCCATTGCCATTTCATCAATTTGGTCTCTTGAGGCACTAATTTTTAGTGCCACAGTATTTTTCTATTATATTTTTTTAGATCAAATTAAGAAAAATAAAATTTTTTCAATAGAGGCAATGAAAGAAATTTTTAGTGTTTCACTGTGCATATTTACACCACATTTAATTTTAGTCATTATTAGTTATTTGATATACGGATCTTTACCAAGATATGCTGTATACATCGAATTAATAACAACTACCCAAAAAGCATCATCTGGTTGGATAGTAACGGCTGATCCATTAATAAGGACTTGGCTAATACCTGGCTTAGCCTACGCGCTTACTTTTTGTTATTCAATTTATTATTGCTGGATAAGAAGAGGGCAGAAAAATTCAGGTACAAGAGTAATAAAAATTTTAGGCTGCACATCAATTTTAGGTATAGTTCAACTCTCTTACTATGCGGGAAGGGCGGTAACCCCAGCACTCCTATTCATATCTTTTCCTTTGCTGATTATTTTTACATACTTTATTGAAAAAATATGTATTAGTATCAAGGAGGGAAAACTTTTAAAGTTAAAAATAGAACCTTCCGGTTATCAATTTCAAATAAATTTTGTTTTAATTTTTGCAGTATTAGTTGTATCCGGCGGGATTTTATTAGATCGACTATATAGACCGATTTCACCACTCCGTTCAAACTCTATATTATTGCGTGAATGTCTAAAATTTGAAGGAGGAAATCCTGGTTGTTTTTATGGAATGCTTAAGGGCATTAAGGCTAAATTGAGATACCCCTCCGGATTTATATTGCCGGGAGGAGAGGAGGGGACGTTTCAGCGAGAGGATTTATGGCAAGTAATTCCAAATGGAATGACTGGGACAAATATTGGAGCATATTTGCTTGTGAAGAAATGGCTTCCCAATGAAGGCAAAGCATATATCTTTATTACAAATTCTGCCAGCGTATTTTTCTCACTTAAAAAGCAAAATGCCCTCGGATTATCCTGTCCAATGGTAGAGGATCGCTCCCCTACTTTAAGGGGGGAGGCATTATCTAAAATAAGTAATGCCAAGGAGGGGGAGTTAATTTTTGTCGGGGATCTTTCAAGGCAGCCTATTGAGGAAGAAATTATTGCCTACCTTAATCAGCATTGGAAATTGGAGAAAATTGATGAATTATATGGTGTTATTGCATATAGATTGAAACGGCTGGATACATAGTTTTCTCGGCAAAATAACTTGAATATATTCCAATAGGCCTAGTGTGTACGTCGAGGCGGTTTTGTGACAACTTTGTTCCTACTTTAATTTTGTAGTTGTCATTTATGATGATTTCAATTAAGTTCCCATCCTATTAATGGCTAATAGCCGCCATATTTGATGTATAAAGTTCCGCCTCTGTTAATTATGGGAACTTTTAATAGGATAAACATGGGCCACAAAAAAATCAGTCCTAAAAACACCAATGCTTCAACTAATAATCAGCCAGATCTACTGATTAAGGATATCAGTGCTCTCATTGATGAAGCAAGGAGCCATGTTGCTCGTGAGTACAACTCTACACAGGCATTATCCCCCAATTTCAGGAAAGTTGTCGCCTCTGAATTAAATTAATTCCAGGTGGCGG
>CAYYUS010000189.1:0-5701 GCA_964474925.1 uncultured Akkermansia sp.
ATTACAGCATTGTAGCCTTCTATTTGTTTGGTTGCTTTACCATCTTTATCAAAGATTTTGATCTTTTTTTCTTCTGCAACTGCAAAGCCATTTTTTAATATTACAGGGGCTTCTTCAAATTTTGCCCTTAATTCTCCCACATATTCACCCTTTTCATCTATAACTCCGTACAAGCCACTTTCATTTTTTACAATCATCAGATTCTTTGACTTCGAGTTGTCGATTATTTTGTACTTCACATCTTTTAGGATAGTTTCATTATTTAGATTCTGTACGCCAACATATCCATTTGTTACTGAAGCATCTTTGAACACAAGCTGTTCGCTTGCATTTACAGGAAAATAGTTATACTTCGATTTGCCGGTAAACAACACTTTATTGTTTTGATCAATAATACAAACAGTTCCATCTGTTTTTTTCACACGTGCTTTACCATTAACAAAATTTTCCACCATCACATATTCTGGTTTGATCACCAGTTTGCCATCCTTATTGATAAATCCCCAGAGGCCATCTGATGATTTTACCTTAGCAAGTCCGTCTGATACAAGACCAGCTCTAACAATGTTTACCTCGGTAATGGTAGCCAAATTGAAGGCTTCCTTCCCAGATTTTTCAATATATGAAAGTAGTCCATCTTCATCTCTAACTAGTGCATATCCGTCATGAAATGGGGTGCCGTCTTTGTATTTCTTATCCAACTTTATTTCTTGAAGTTTTTTATCATCAATTGTATAATAGTGTACACCACTTTCATTTTTCTCATAAATTATTCCTTCGCTGGAAAAAATATCGCTTTCATTGCTGAATTCATCAGCTAAAACGATCTCTCCATTGAATTTCATCAAAGAAACCTTGCCGTCTTTTTTAAATTTGACAGGCATAAGGTCTAGCGGTAGCTCTGCACTTTTTTTGCCGCAGGATATGAAAGCCAAAATAATAAGGCTTATCATAGATAGTTTAAATGTTCTCATAGTTGTTTTTTAAGATGACGAAATAGGTATTACTGATTCTTTTATTTTGAAAATAGTTAACTCGTTTTCAACTTGGCTTTCCCTGGTATTTATGTTTCATCATATATTTTCATCAACTTTTTCTTAGAAATCAGTTCCCTCTTCTGAGATTGATTGTTTCATCTGGTTTGAAAAATTGATGTAGTTAAGGTTTTTATTACTTAGGTCTATAGTAGTATAATTATTTTCGACACTGATGGCTCTGTCTGGTATAGCTTTATTTCCTTGTATAAAATATGCAAGGGTGATGAGTAAAGAAGGCTGACTCATCAGATCTTGTTTTTTATAGCCATATACGCGGACAATATATTCGTTGTTTCCTTGTACATTACCCGTTAATATTGGCTTGCTAAATGAACTGATTCCGTAGCGGCTGGCTATTGAGGTGAAAATGGGTGCCGTAGTAGTTATTTCGGTTGCAACATAATCTGAACCGTTCCATAGTAGAAAGCGAGAACTGTATTTTTCATTTTCAGTAGGATAAGTGAGCCCGAACATATATCCGGATTCATTTTCGCGGGTTTCTATAAATAAATCATTTATGGCCATTTGTGATCTTAATTGAACGACTATACGTGCAAGCGGGTCTTTGCCAATTTTATGAGACTTAAGTTTTTGTAAAATGATTTCCGAGTTGAGTGGAAGAGAAAGTTTAATAAGAGGTGTTAGGATAGCCGACATTTTATAAAGACGGTCTTCCGTGATATAGGGATATATTTTTTGTAATGCAGAGCGTGCCCATTTTTCTTTGTCGGATTCTATTGATACAAGTAAGTGTTGCTGAACACTCGTTAGGATGCGGGAAAATGAGGATTCAGGGTAATCGGCAAATTCAGATAGGATGTATTGCAAATCTTTTACCTGTATGCCATCTATCTGTGCCAATATTTTTTCTTCCCATAAATCGAAAAGTTTTTTCCTTAGATTGGTCATTAATTCGTTTTTCAGCGATGCATATTTTTTGATCAGTGCCAACATATCGTTCAAACTTGAATTCTCTGTTAGCGCTTCGCTTTCTACCAGAAAAGAAATCTGTTGACAGGTATCCAAGTATTTCCGAATGGTATTGGTTCGTTGGAAAGATGCAAGCTTTTCCATAGTTTGCTCCAATAATGTAATGTTCTTAGTGGACCTTGCTGCCTGCAACAAGAGTTGAGCTAATTTTTCCTGAATGATGGTCTTATATTCGGTATTTGGATATTTTTTCAGATACAATTCCAAGTTAGCCTGTGCTGGATTTTTTTCTAATTCTAGGTATTCTCTTTTTTCAATTTCAATGGCGGCTTGTCTTGCATAGATATCCTGCGGATGATTGATTATAAATGCTCGTAAGGATGAAATGCCTGGTTCTTTCAGCGCAGCATCAAAATCAATTCTTGCAATGGCTTCTTTGGCAATTGGAGTGTATTTGCTATTGCGAAATTTATTGATATAAAACACCCAGCCTTCTTTGGTGTTTTGTTTGGCGACTGAATCATAATATCTTTTTTCTAGAATATTGTTCAATTCAGACTGAAGAAGTGTTGTAAATGGGGTATAGTATTGTTGGGCATATAGATCAAGCTTAGCAGCTGAAGTGTCGTCTTTGAAATAATGAACCCACAACTTCTCAGCAATCCACTGGAGGTATTGGACCGGTTTCTTAGAAACCAATAAATTTGTATTAATGAACTGTTTGTCATTTTGTTGGAGCGATTGAAACCCCTTATCAGCTAACTTGATCAGGTCGGCAAAAATCATTAGATCTTTTTCAGATGCCTGTTCTTTTGAATCATCATAAAGTTTTATGGTAGAGAAGCAGTAGCCATAGATCGCTGCTACATCATTGCCATCTTTCTCTGCCAATTCTTTGAATAACTCAGCGCTTTTATCGTATCGCCCATCTATAAAATGGCGTGTCGCCCTTACTACTTTCTGCGCATGGGCCTCTGTTAGCATAAATACAGAAAACAATAAAAAAACTCTAAAAAAGACTGATATGCAAATACGATTTCTCATTAACCTGGTGTTGATGCGTAAATATAACCGCAGTTCATGGGTACAGTTTAGTCACAGTTTCAATAATGTATAAAACATGTTATATTCTTTTATATATAACATAAATAATTGAAAAAGAACATACTATATATAATACATGTATTTTATTTTATTAACTGTCTACACCGGTCTGAAACATTATCAATAGCTTTGGCACATGAGAAAATTGCTACTGATTTGTTGTATTTGCTATTTGGGTACAATGACCCATGCGCAAACAACGGCACTCAATACCGATCTAATTACACTGCATAAAAGGCTGAAAACATGGGGTGATGGTAGCTATAAAATAAGCACGGCACAACAACAATTTTGGAAAGAACATCTCCCAGCGTTAAAAGAATTTCAAATAGAGGGTCTGATAGTTAAACCAGATCAACAGATCCTTCTGTATGAAAACGGTTCAGGTAGGTTGATAAAATTAGACAGCGCTGGCAAGCTAGAAAGAATAGACCGCTCTGTATTTGGGGGCGAAAGATTTGGAGCGGAAGTGTTTGTATTTCATGATACCTTATTTAGTATCGGTGGCTATGGTTTTTGGCAAGTGAATGGTGCTCTAAGGTATTTCGACGAAAAAACGCGCGAATGGTCTATTCTCATCACCAATAATCACAGTCCAGTTGCAAATGGTGTAAACGGATACTATTTCTATGATCAGAAAAAGGGGAAACTGTATTGTATATTCAACGAATACCCCCAAGAGTATTTGCTCCGCGATGAACAAAAAAAGCAAGAACAGCAATTATTTCTTCAGGTATTAGACCTTCGATCCAAAGAGTGGAACAAAAAGCCTCTGGTTATCAGCTCTTATATAGCGCGTGAAATTGGAGACCTGCGCTTGATACGTCAAAGCAATGCTGGTTTATTTGTTCAATCAAAATTTCATGGCCAGACCTTTGAGATGGATTTTGAACAAAATGCTTTGTATGAAATAGATGACGAGTTCGTCACACAGATGGGTCAGTTAGACAAAAGTATTCCTTTTCATTTACTTTTTTTATCAGATAGCAGTCTATGTTTTTTTGATCTAGCCAAAGACTCGCTTGTAGAATTAAATACAAGAACGCTTCGTAAGCTAAAAGTAGCTAGTTTGTATAAGGAAGTTAACACTATTAAGGTTTTTGTAACCAAAGAGCAGCTCATCATTGGTTTGATTATACTGAATATAGTTTCTGCTGTAATCTTTGCAATTATATATGGAAAGGCCAGAAAAAGATTTGTTCGATCTAAAAATGCCACTCAAGAAATGGCGAACCATCCGGTTTTTCTGGAAAGAAAAAAAATGACTCACTTCATAGATCTCTTGAATGAATTGGAGCTTCAAATAGTAAATGCACTGTCAAAAAATCACAAATCGGGAAAAAATACTTCTATTGATGAGATTAATAAGATTATAGGCATTGACAAGCGACCCTATAAAATCAAGAACAATATAAGGGCTGAGGTATTGAAGATCATCAACAAAAAATTCATGGACTTTTCAAATATTACAGAAGAGCTAATCGAGAGAGAGCGCTCAGATTTCGACAAGCGTTATTTTGAATATAAGCTCAACGAGCGTTATTCCAATAAACTACAGCAGAAAATAAGCGGAGCTGTCACGGATAAGGATTCTCAACTCCAATCCTAAGCTATGTTATCATAAATCGACACCTGGACGAGATTAATTTATTTTAATTAAACATATTCAATATATGTAAATAATTGAATAATAATATATAGAAGAAATAAATAAATTATTGTCACGGGTAGAACTGAATTCATCTTATTGTTTAAACAAGCGCACGTATTTATCGTTTTATTTAATAAGGGTAGCCGAAAACTGATTTAGAGTAGGCAATAAAAGTTCAAAATGAAAAAACAATTATTACTCTGCCTGTTACTGATTACAGGCCTTGGTTTACACGCACAAATAACTTGGAAAACCGAAGAACTAAAAGGCAGAGTTCTACAGGTAAAAACAATTACGTATGGATTTGTTGAAAAATTTGGAGAAATTGAGCGTGGCGAACACGAAGGGTCAACTGCTATTTTCTTTGATACAAAAGGTTATGCAACAAAAACATTTTCATTCTATAACAAGAATGAGGGACCTGGAGATACATCTTCACTCACAACTTATACTTACGGATTCAACGAATCAAATCAATTACGCGAGATCAATGAATTTGAGGGATATAGGTCACTCAATTATAAAACCAAATTCAAATATTCTCCAGAAGGAAAGCTGCTTGAAAAAAAAGTTTACAATGGTGATGGCTCGCTTGATAAGCAATACATCTATCAGGAAGAAGATGGAAAATTGATAGAAAAACAAGTGGGTGAGCAATTGGAAGCTATGGAAATATTTGAAAATAATGAGGAAGAAGTTGTTACTTATAAAATTGCTGAAATCGACAGTAATGGAAACTGGATAAAGAAGCTAGGATTCAAAGAGGGCAAGCAGGTAAATGAGATTACCAGAAAAATAATTTACTATTAATTAAGGGGAATATTCAAAGGGTAATTGAAATGATATAAAACAGCCACTCAGATTCAATTTTGAGTGGCTATTTTCATTTATCTTTTCTCACAACCTTAATCCGCTATACTTTGGTAAACCATTTGGCGTAATTTATCGTGGTAATCGAACGTAAAATTATTTTCCTGAG
>CAYYUS010000190.1:0-5688 GCA_964474925.1 uncultured Akkermansia sp.
GGCAAATGTTTTACTGATGCAACCCACAGTCAATTTCCCAAGCTTGAAGCGGCAAATATTTCAGATGCAACGCATCTTACAACTCACGAATATTTAATGGAACTACGTCACAAATTTATTGCGCACCGGGGAGATACAGCTAATGAAGTTAGCATTGCTGTTATGTTGATAGCAAAGGAAGGGACAGAACAAACTCAGATGCGATATAAACAGGTAAAGCGGTTGTCTTTGAGTGCGGAAAATTTGAGCGCTTCTCAAAATCTAATCAATTTCTTGATACCAAAAGTAGAAGCAAAAATACAAGACGTAGCTCAAAAGGCACATAATGGTTTTTTGGAAATGTTCACTGCTGAACAATTATCATTAATGACCCTCAACAATATGGCCGGTTAATTGAACTGAGGTAGTTCCTCCGAACTATTCGTTAGTTTAAATTCTTTAATTAAATATTGTACTTCAGGCAAAGCTAGAATTTCGGGCGTAGATCCATTTTGTAAAAGACGAAAAAGACTGGTACAAATAGTGTCAAAATAGAAATGATCATTCCAAAGCAAAATCGGTACTTTCTCAATTAGGAACTTAAGCGCGAAAGAAGCAGCTCTGTAATTTGCAATTTGAATTCGTTTATAATCTTTTTCGTATTCTTTTTTGTAAGGTTCTAGTGAACTTGGTCTTTTTAAGCCATCGTTTTTAAGAGGGTAAGCCCACCCATCATAAACATCTATCCAGTTTATAGGCAAGATGGACGCGGTATAGTTCTTTTTATCAAGTTTATAATTTACTTCAGGTAACCCGGGAAATTGGCTTGCCGTAGGATCGATAATAAGCTCTGAATTTAGGCCATCCCTAATCCAAAAATGATGTAAAGCATCTCCAACATTGCCTTTGCACAACCCTCCTGTATGAATGACGCCATCACCATTGTGGTATAACAGAATTGATAAAGGATAAGTAATAGCGAAGCAAAAATTATTTGCTAACGAATCCTCTTGGATAACGCTTGATCTAAAATCTTCAACCAATTTTTTGGTCTCTTCTTGCCATTCTGTTCGGAGCATTGCTATACTATTCATCTTGGGCTAAAAAAGCCTCGTTATCTATTCTTTCAATTTCTTCACTGCTTAATAGTTTTACTTCGGAAAAACGACCTTTCTCAAAATTGGCAGATTTGCAAACAGCATTGGTCCCGATAAAAACAACTTTCATGTAGGTTTCAAAATAGCCCGGGATACTATCCTCGTTACTTATTAAAACAGCCCTGCTTATTTTCAGATCATTTATTAGCTGATCTACTAGTGCACTATCTTTTCTGTTAATTGTCCCTAACATTTTTTCTCCAACCCACACTGTAACATCTTTCAGTTTCTTATTGGCATACACGAAACCTAGCTGCAGATGCTGAGTAACAATCACTTTTACATCTGTAAAAAAACTCATTGACAACTCTTCCTCCTGATACCAGTCTTTAAAGTCATGTTTTTCAATATTCAGAACTTCAGAAGAGAAAAAAATGAACTCATCTGCCCTTAATGGTTCTTCACGCAATAGTTCTTCAACAGCGAACATTTCTTTTTGATTCATTCCTGAATCTTGAACATTCTTTTCATCGTATAGAACCGCTTTTAAACGTGACATAGGCATTTCAAACGCTTTGGCAAGTTTTGCCATCCTTTCTTCCGGGAACTTCTTTTTACGACTTGTTTCCAACTTATTGTAATTGGTTTGGGTCATGCCTATTTTATCAGCTAATTCCTCTTGCGTTAAACCTTTTTCGATTCTCAACGCTTTTAGTTTTTCGTATTTGTAATTTTTCATGTTTGTTATTTTATTACAAAATTAGGATTGATAAACCCTGCTTCAACAAATATTCCAAAAAGTCATATTTACAACCAATAATAAATTTAATGAAAATGTAGGACTTTACCGTGTGAAATAATAAAAACAACCCTGAAATACTCTACCGAATTATTTACTACTGATCGACAGTGGTGATTAATCGTAATGAATAATGTTTTTTACAACACCTTGTATTCTAAAATCACCAGCTGGCGACAATGGATGATACTTATCGTTCAGAGATTGTAATTTGATGTCGCTATGTTGGACTCGATATTTTTTAATAATTGTCACCTCGTTATTTACGCATACTACTATGTCGCCATCGGAAGCGGTAGCCTGTTTGCGCGCGATAATGATATCACCTGGTTTTATTTTTGGCGTCATTGAATCTCCTTTTGCCTCAACGATAAATGCCTCATTGGAAGGAAACCTTAAAAGTTTTGACGCGATCGGAATCCTATCAATGGGGTTACCGTCGAATATTGTTCCGTCAGGCCCACACTGAGCTAGGCCGTACTTATTGATGTACACAATTTGGCGTTCCGGTTCATTTAATAGCGTATAGTCTCTTGAATTGCCGGGAGTACGCTTGAGGTAGCCTTTATTTTCCAGCTGTATGATGTGATGGTGGACTACGCTTTTGGAAGATAGCTCGAGCTCTTTCCTTAGTCCTTCAATGGTTAACGGCTCGTCCATATTCAGCCGTAACAATTCAAGAATGCGTTCCTGAACCTGATGTAACTGCTTCATAATCCAAATATAAGCTAAATTTTGACCTGATTTTAACCGAACATGGAACTTATTAACACGTTCGTGTGTTCGTTCTATTGAACGTTTAAAATAGTTCTAAATTGTGTTCTACTCGCAGAATACCCCCAATATTGAGTGTAATGCTACTATAAATGAGCAAGATAATGATGTAAAAAGCACAGTTTACCCTATTTTTACTGTACTAAAATTAACAAATAATAACTTCAAAACATGGCAAACTGCAACAAATTGTTCCTTGAGCTCGAAAAAGAGATAAGCTTAACCCCTGCTCAGAAGAAAAAACTCGCTGATTCAAGAACGGCTCTTCAGACCACCACAACGGCCGCAATTAAGGAGAACAAGAACCTATCCCTTTTTGGGTACTACGGACAAGGATCTCAATCTCCAACTTTCAATACTGGAGTCTTAAGAAGCAAAGATAAAACATATGACGCTGACATTGGCATTTACCTGAAGGAAAAACCAGAAGGTATTACCTGTACAACGGTAATGGCAAACATCCTTGATGCAGTGGCAAAACACACCGATGGAGGTGCAAGTCATTACAAAATGTGTATACGTGTTGTTTACGCAGGTGACTTTGATATCGACCTCCCGATATACTACATCGACAAAGATGGTACAACATACATTGCAGTTAAGAACGGTGATTGGAGAAAAGATGACCCAAAAGGTACCGCTGAATGGTTCCGCAAAAAAAGGAAAGGCACTGAAGGGCAGCTTGTGAAAGTGATAAAGTTCCTAAAGGCTTGGGCTGACAAGGACCTTCGCGGTTTCAAAATGCCAAGCGGATTTACCTTCACGGTTTGGACGGCAACAAATTTTGTAGTTTTTCAGGATCGTTTGGATAAAGCACTGCTCAATACTTTGAAGAGTATAAAAGCGTTAACTGCAAATGGAGTTTCCTGTTCCGCGCCGTGTGCTCCATTCGACGATCTTACGGCAGACCTTGATAAGGATCAAAAAAATAAATTTATCGCTGCGCTTGACGCCTTTATTGCGGATGCGGAGAAAGCGATATCGTCAAAAAATCAGCTTGAGGCATCAAAGCTGTGGCAAAAACACCTTGGTAAAAGATTTAAAGATGGCGCAGATGAAGACGTTGATGCGAAGGAGGCGGCTTTACGTACGCTTCTGGCTCCGGTGAAAACGCAAACAGCAAAATTGGATCAAAAAGGAAACATCCAAGAATCGGTTGGAGTGCCGCATCAAATACACAGGAATTATGGCAGTTAAATATTTTTCAGCTCCAAAGGTAAAAATCTTCGGCAAGTTCAGCGTAGAGAAGCAATTTATCGAGAAGCACTTTGATTTTGTTAGGTGCAGTTACACAGATAAAATGCTGACATGCCACGGTTACTATCAGCCGACTAGCACTAAATACAAGTACACGATCGAGTACGATGGATTTCGTAATCCGAAAATCACGGTTACTGATCCTGTTATCGCGTATAACGACGAAATTCACATGTATCGTGACAACAATTCGCTGTGTCTTCATTATCCAGCTGATAAAAGTTGGACTTCATCTCACAGACTGTATAACACAATCATTCCCTGGATTCACGAGTGGTTTCCGTTATACGAGCTATACTTAATTACCGGTGTGTGGGAACATGATTCTGTTTCGCACCAATAAACTTACTTTAAACAATTAATGACTTTATGAAAACACTACGACCAAAAATGTTCATCGGATCTTCTACGCCAGGCATTCCAATTGCGGAACAAGTAAAAGATGCTTTTTCCAAGTATGCGGATTGTACGATTTGGAATGAAACTGGAGTTTGGGAACCGAACAGAAGTACGTTCGATAATTTAATGGGTATGGTAAACTATTTTGACTTTGGGGTTTTCGTTGCTACGGCTGACGACCTTACATTGAAGGGTGGCAAAATGATTATCGAAGCACGAGATAATGTGATTTTGGAAATGACATTGTTTTTAGGAGGTTTAGGTCGAGATAAATCTTTTTTGTTAGTGGAAAAAGGAACAGATCTCCCAACAGATTTCAATGGTATTTACCAACCGAGGTTTGTAAAAGGCGATTCGGATTCAATAAATAAAGCCTGTGCTGAATTGTATGAAAAGGTGGAAGAGTACTATAAAACCGGTCACCTCAGTCTCTATCCAACAACAGCACTCGCGATCGCGTATTACAAAAATTTTGTAGCGGGAATTGTTGAAGCTGCACAGAACCCGGAACCAAACACAATCGATGATGTGAAATTCACTGATTTCAAATTGAAAGTTGTGGTTCCGAATGATCTGCACGGAAATATTAGAGAAAAGGCTGATCTTTTTTACAAGAAGCACGGATTAACAGGCGGGCAACTAAACAACACGAAGTTTAGACCTTATCCCACTTGGTTTCAGTACGACAAGGCGAATGCCCCTACTGCCATCATGTACGATATGCCAAGCACGCTTACCGGTGTTGACGAGGCGATTTCGCTTATTTTGAGAAAAGGGCATACTGGCAGGACAAAGCTGCAAGAAATAATCGAGCAACGCGAACTGAACAATTTCAAAAGGGTTCTTCAAATACAAATTGATGCAAGCCCTTACGCAAAAAAGGTTGTTGAGATCGTAGACGAATTTTAATTTTAATATTCAAAACACAAGTATGAAAACCTGTATAATTTGTAGAGAACAGAAAGAACTTTTTAATGACGAGCACGTAATACCCGATGCAATAGGAGGGTACTATCACATTTATGCCGTATGCACGGATTGTAATTCAAAATTAGGAGGTAACATCGATCAGATGTTAACCAACCATAAGTTTATTGAGTTTCAACGAAGCCTTCTGAACATTAAAGGTAAGAATGGCACAGTGCCCAATCCTCTTCGAGGAACACATATAATAAAAGATGAAACCCAAAAAGTTCAATTGGTAATCGACGCTGAAGGAAAGTTTAAACCTGTTTTACTACCGCAAGTGCCGAAGACTGATGGTGAAACTTTGACGGGTGATTTCACAATCGTTGTGGATAAAAACGATGAAGGTAATCTTGATACAATAGTTGGCAAATTTTTGGATAGAAATGGAATTGACAGTTCACACGTTACTTCTAC
>CAYYUS010000191.1:0-4810 GCA_964474925.1 uncultured Akkermansia sp.
AATCGTTATGATGTTTCGCCACGAATTACCTTGAGTTATAATTTAAATAGTAAATCATTTATTTCGGCCAATTGGGGTTTGTTCACACAATCCGCAGGAGCCTATCAAGCCATTCAAAATCCGCAGATCATCTCCAATCAATGTTACCATTACATCCTATCTTACAAATATAATTTCAAGCCTGGTTTTTTTATGAGGATGGAAACCTATTACAAGGATTATAAAAATTTGGTGATCTTCGATTCAACATTTGCATTCTCTAATAACGGAAAAGGAAATTCAAAAGGTTTTGAATTTACATTAATGAAAGAAAGTGGAAGATTGAATGGTTGGTTAACTTACGGTTTATCACAATCCGAACGCCGACGCAATTTGCAAACAGAAGTTTACCCTTTCTTTTTTGATCAACGGCACACCGTTAACGCTCTTGTAAGTTATCGATTGAAAGAAAAAAAGCGCAAATGGTTTGTCCCAACCCGCTATGCCCTCCAATTTAGATACAATACCGGCGCCCCCTATACGCCCGTTGTTTCGGCCGATTCTACGGGAGGCAAACTTAAGCTCATTACTGGGAGCATAAATTCGCTCCGAAACCCCGATTATAACAACCTAAATGTTAAAATTCAGTGGCATCGCACCCTTGGGAAGAAGCAAAAGCACGGAATGATGTACTATATGGAGATCTGGAACCTCTATTCGAGCAAGAATGTGATAGGGAGATTGTACGAAATAGGCAAAAATGGGGTCGTTTCCACCAAAAACAACTATACCGTGTCCTTCATTTTTAACATTGGGGTCAAATTCAGCATAAACTCCGTTTTTAACTAAAATATTTTTTACTTTTAAGATAGGGTACAGTCAAAGTTGCACGACTTATATGTAAACAGGCACATTACTAACCTTAAAAATAAAGAAAGAATGAAAAAATTAGTTTTATTATCGGCATTAGCTTTAAGCTTATCGGTATCAGCTCAAGAAAATCACACATGGCGCTGGGGCGTTCAATGGGGTCACCAAAGCAACAAATCGCAATGGAGCGGCGGCATGGATAATGCTCACGCACGTTTTCATGAGAACAAAAATCCTGATGGTGCATTTGACTTAATGTTCCGTTATGATCATGATATGCATTGGATGGCAACTTTAGGTATGGGCATCAATACGTATGGCTTTAACTTTGGTATCACTAATAATTATCAGTTCTCAAATATGCAAAACCGTTGGAGCGGTGCAAACGCTACTTTTACAGAGTTTGAAACTCCAATTTTGATCCACTATAAATTTAACCTTAACTGTAAAAACAGCCGTTGGGTATTAGGTGGAGGTTTTGTTCCAACTATTACAAGCTCTAAAAATATAAGTGATACTTACGTTCAAAATAATGATGGTGTAAAAGTTGCATCTACATTAAATCTTACAGCAGAGAACGGAAATGGTGGAAGCACCATGGTACGTTTTGTGATAGCAAGAGAGCATGTATTCAAAAAAGGAAGCATGTTACACGCCTCTTGGATATTTAATGTTGGTTTGAATGATAAAGCAAAAGCTACAGTTAACTATACATTAGATAACACAGTTTATAATCACGAATTCACAAACAAAGGAAATTTTGTTGGATTCCGTTTAGCGTATTTCTTTAAACCAATTACTCACAAACCATCTCAAAACAAGTACACAAAAGTACAACCAACAACTACCTCAGTAAACTAATTTAAAACATATATCGCCTTATGAAGCGAAACAGCACAATAGCCTTGTTAGTAATTGTAAATTGTGTTGTTTCGCTTTTTACATGGGCTCAAAATCCAATTTACGGTGGCGAAAAAACAGTAACCATCAATGGCCTCACGTTTGATGCCATGGAACCTCAACTTTCAACCGACGGCAACGCGATTTTTTTTAATAGCTTGAACGACGGCATTACAACCAGTTTATATTACGCTGCAAGAGTTAACGATACAACTTTTAATTACATTGGCGCAGTTCCTATAGTTAATCAAACCGTTACTCCACGATTAGATGCGGTTGCCTCTATAGATACAGCAGATAATTTTTATTGGGTATCTAATCGCGGTTGGCCAACTGTAACCGAAAATTTACACCGCATTCGGTTCTTAACTGCGGGTTACACAAACTTCGGCAGAGTTTATGGCGATTTTTACATTCCGTCACCGGGTTGGATCATAATGGATGCCGGCGTGAGTTATTATGGCGATAAGATGATCTATTGCAATGCGCTTTTTAATTCGTGCACAAATAATATGCCCTGTAAAGCGGCTATGGGCATAGCACAAAAGATCAATGATTCCACTTTCAATAAAATGGCAAATACCAGTGCTATTTTTGCAAATGTAAACGACACCGTTAACTATATTGTGTATGCACCAAATTTAACCGAAGATGGATTGGAATTATTTTACAGCAGACTATTGCACAACGGAACTCAAACAGAGATAATGGTATCTACACGCAGTAATACCAACAGCGCATTTGGAGTCCCTTCTCTTTTAGTTGGCGCGCCTTCTCTATTGCCCGAAGCTCCAACTGTTACCACTGACAAATCAAAAATGTATTATCACAAAAAAATTGGACCGATCTTTAAACTATTTGTGCAGTATAGGCAAACAAGTACAGATATTAAACAAAATACATTAATAAATTCTGTTTCCGCATACCCAAATCCTGCTAATGATATAATTCATTTCAATTCAAACATTAACGCAATTGTTTATGATATTACCGGAAAAATAAAATTTAGCGGAACAGCAAATGAAATAAACGTGAGTGAATGGGCTAACGGTATTTATTTTGCAAAAAGCGGATCAAGCTCTTTTAAATTTATTGTTTCGCATTGATTGATAGGGTTTTTCTCTTTTGAACCGACTTACTCTTACTATGAAGAACATTTTACTTTTACTTTTTTGCTTTGAAATTTGTTCCTCGCAAACCAATTGGCCACTAACCAAAGCCAACGCTTCTGTACAAGTTGCAATACCATCAGAATTTGGTACACCAACAGTTCAAGCGCTTTATACCGATGGTTGGGAAGATGGCTTATTTATTTCCCGCAACGGACTTAATTTATACTGCATCTATCTTCCTGCAGATGGATTATCGTGGATAACCAACGGAGCGCCCTGCGTTTTTGCTCCTTACCAAAAAGGACCAACCTTTGGAATGAACTTAACTGCATCGCCTGTTACAGTTTGTCCAACTTGGTTACATGGTGATATTCTTATTTCTACACGCTCATCTACACTTCAATCATTCACTGCTTGGTCACTTTCAAATCTTAGTGGTGCAATTTATAGCGAAGGGGCTCCACAATTCAGTATGCTCAACTCTACCACATCTGATATCGTTGTTTATACAAGTAATAAATTACCGCCATACAACGCAGATATTTACATGATCAGAAATTCGAGCATTAACCCTGCCGAGAATACCGGCACCATTTTACCAGCTCCTGTAACTCAAACCACTACCGAAGATAATCCTCATCTTGAACGCTTGAATGCTACTGATCTTGTTTTGTTCTTCGACTCACCAGATATTGCCGGAGGTGCGGGCGGTTTAGATCTATGGTATTCTACAAGCAGCGATGATGGCGCCACATGGACAAATCCACAACAACCATCGTTGAATACTACACAAAACGAACATCAACCGCATTTGTATAAAGACGCTATGAATCAATGGTGGATGTACTATACAACGCCCGATGCTTCTTTAAAATATGCTATTTATCGCGCAGCTCAAATTACGCCAAATGATTGGAGCAATTGGGGACCGAAACAATTGGTTGTAGGGCCCGGAAACAGTGCAGGTATTGGCGAACCCACACTTACTCAAAATGGAGATCTTTCGTTTGTTGTAATTAATCAAGATCCTAACTTTACTTCTACCGACAAATACGATTCTGATCCATGGTTCTTACCAAAATTAAATACATCAACTGATCTACAAGATCAAAACATTGACAATTTCACTTTCTATCCAAATCCTGCCCACCACACAATTAATTTTACTAAAGAACTAAATATTACCGTGTGTGATGTTATTGGAAAAATAAAATTTAATGGAACAGCAAACGAAATAAACGTGAGTGAATGGCCCAACGGTATTTACTTTGTAAAAAGCGGATCAAGCTGCTTTAAATTTATTGTTTCGCATTAATACATAGGGTAATTCTATTCCTATCCGACATATAATAAACAAAAACATGAAACAGATATTTAGTTCACTCACTATTCTTCTTTTTTCTTTTTGCTTAAACGCACAGGTAAATCCAACTAACAACCGAATTGTGATGGACATTAGTACTTTCCCGCAAAATGGTTCGTACAATTACGATTCGTGTTTTAAAGTTGGTGCAGATCTTGGAATGACGCAAGTTGGGATCTTTCAAAACTGGACCTCTTTAGAAAGTTCCCCCAATACGTATAGCATGACATTAATGGATATTGCGAATTACTATTATCCATTACATAATATGAAGATCGATCTTACCATTACTCCTATTCATACCAATAAATTAGAAGTTCCTTCCGATCTTACCGTTACTCCTTTTAGTAGTACAGTGATGATATCCCGCTTTAATAAAATGCTTGATACCGTTAAAGCGCATATTCCAAATGTGCAATTAAGTTCGTTGGTGATAGGATCTGAACATGATGTGTATATTGGAAGTAACGCCACACTTTGGGCCGACTATACCACATTTTACAATGCAGTTTGTGCACACGCTAAAATTTTATGGCCGGGATTAAAAGTTGCTACCGAATTAACCTTTAATGGCATCACCACCTAT
>CAYYUS010000191.1:4820-5685 GCA_964474925.1 uncultured Akkermansia sp.
ATTCCACTCAAGCGCAAACATTAAATACCAATAGCGATTACATTGGTGTTTCGCACTATCCACTCAATACAAATTTCACAGTTAAATCTCCAACAACCATCACCAATGATTTTGCAACCCTGGTAGCTTTGTATCCTTCAAAAAAATTATGCTTTTACCAATTTGGTTATCCATCGAGCGCTACTTGCAATAGTTCAACCACTTTACAAACGCAATTCATCACGCAAACATTTCAGGCATGGGATACTTACGCGGCAAATATTTACATGATCGATTTTACCTGGCTTCACGACCTTGATGCTGCACAAGTAACGTATTGGGGAAATTATTACAACCGTACAAATCCTGCTTTTTTGGAATTTTTGAGAACCTTAGGTTTTAGAGATTTTAATGGTAACGGAACCGATAAACCAGCTCTAAAAGAATTACGCTGTCAGGCAAAAGCACGAGGATTTAATAATTTACCATTGAGTTGTACATTCACCGGATTAAATTCTGAAACAAAAGAAAGCGAGATCAACATTTTTCCAAATCCGGCTTCTTCTTTCATTCATATAAATTCAGAAACTGCAATTACCAAAATTGAAGTTGTAAATATGTTGGGTGATGTGTTTTTAAAAAAAATTAATTCAAATGGGATTGAAACCATAGATGTTTCGAGTTTGAAAGCAGGAGTTTATTTTTTGAAATGTGATGAACGTTTTATCAAAAAAATGATTATTCAATAGAGGCAGAAATTACAAAACAAATCTGGTCACAAATTGTGACCAGTTCAAAGCTCCATTTACCTTGGTAAAATTCGAACCGGTCACAATTTGTGACCAGTTCAATATTATCTAATATAATTTTACTTTATTTCTCTAAT
>CAYYUS010000192.1:0-5662 GCA_964474925.1 uncultured Akkermansia sp.
GGCAAAACGCCTCCGGCGTGCGAAAATGGGTTACGCTTAATTTTTAGCCACGGAGACACGGAGTTTTTTAAAACTAGCTCTTTATTTTTAGCCACGGAGGCACCAAGACACAAAGTTTTTAAAAAATCTGTATGCCTAGCAGAGAAGGCAAAACGCCTCCGGCGTGCGAAAATGGGTTACGCTTAATTTTTAGCCACGGAGACACGGAGTTTTTTAAAACTAGCTCTTTATTTTTAGCCACGGAGGCACCAAGACACAAAGTTTTTAAAAAATCTGTATGCCTAGCAGAGAAGGCAAAACGCCTCCGGCGTGCGAAAATGGGTTACGCTTAATTTTTAGCCACGGAGGCACGGAGTATTTTTGATCTTTGCACCTAATTTCCTGCTGCTATAGTTTAGTACAATTTTAGCAACGTAGTCGCGAAGTTTTTTTGATCTATTTTTTTCTCCGTGCCTCCGCGTTTCCGTGGCAAAGAAAAGAGAAAGCGCCTGAGGCTTGTAAAAAGAACATTATTGTTTGTGTTCTTTTGAAAAGAACCAAAACTTTTCTTTGTCACTTTTTCCTTGATGAAAAAGTAACCAAAAAATCAAGGCGCTTCGATACAACGCACAGGCCACCTCTCCTAGCACGAAGCGCCTGGCCCGCGCACGCGTCTCCGAAATATTGATTGGGCGAAAATAAACCGATCTTCTGTGTGTTCCCGATAGCTATCGGGACTGTGTGTATCTAGGATTCTCTTTGCAGCGCCGCAGGCGCCTTTGCCTTCTTTTATTTTTAATCTATTTTTTTCTCCGTGCCTCCGCGTCTCCGTGGCAAAGAAAAGAGAAAGCGCCGTTAGGCGTGTTAGTATTAGTTTGTTTTTTCTCCGTGTCTTGGTGCCTCCGTGGCAAAGAAAAGAGAAAGCGCCGTTAGGCGCGTATAATTAACACCCTATCCACACTAAATCAACAGTTTATGAGCGTTAAACGAGCCGTTTATTAACATATTTATTAAAAATATTGACAATCAGTTAGTTACTAACCGCTTGAATGTTAAAAGAATATGCGTGTTTTTTTGCCTGTTTCCCTTGTTTTTTGTATTATTGTGAGGCTCAGAAAACTGGGTTTTATTTTGTTATTTACTCTATGAAAAATATAAAATTACTTTTTGCATGTGTTTTGATGGTTGCTTTATGCAATACATCGATGGCGCAAATGAAACCAAAAACAAATAATAAAAGTACCGCAACAGGCGGAGGCTTTAAACGTTTTATTACTAAAACACCTTGGACATTTGGTTTGTGCGGACACGTTGTTGACGATGATGGTGATCCGTTTGGAAATTTATTTAATGTGGCGAAGACATGGAATTTTATGCCATACCCAACGCGTTTAACTATTGATGGTTATTACCAAGCGGGCATTAGCTTTCAAACTGAATTTGCATTTACGCAATATAAATCAGGTAGAATAATTAATAATAAAGACGACGCTTCCCTAATTATGACACCTTGGAGCAGTTTCTTCTCTACCGATTTCCATGTGAAGTACGATCTTAATGAAGTGTTTGGGCAAACCAATTGGTTTGATCCTTATGTAGCAGGTGGTTTTGGTTTTGCCATTCGCAGCGGATTATCAAAACCATTTACAACAACCTACAATGTAGGTTTAGGATGGAATATTTGGATATTTGAGAACCTAGGTTTCAATATGCAATCTATGGCTAAATTTTCTATGTTTGAAGGAACCTCTAATTACCTTCACCACTCGGTTGGTGTGATCTATAAACTGGAAGGCGGACGTGGTTCTCGTCCGGGTAAATTAGGTAAACGCTATAAGTTTATGGGAAGTAAAACAAGCAGACGCTAATTATTATATTATGAAATTAAGATCATTCGTTTTTTTAGTAGCCGCATTTTTGGTATTAAAAAATACACAGGCGCAAAAGTTCAGTATTAATCATACCTCGTGGACATTTGGTTTAGGTAACCACATTGTTGTAGATGGTGGTAAAGAAACCTCTTTTCAGTTTGATACCAAGGCATGGAATTTTTTACCATATCCTTCGAGGTTAACTGCTGAAATGTATTTTATGAAAGGCTGGAGCTTTCAGGCCGAACTAGCGTATGCTCAATACAAGAGCGGCAGCATTATGGATAAGATAACCATTAATAAAAATGGTACTTATTTTGGCGGTGATGTGAATTCAAAATTTGCTATGAGTCATTGGACAAGTAAAAGCGGTTGGTTTGACCCATACTTAACTGTAGGATTTGGTTATACTTATCGTAGTTTGGCCGTGAATAAAAGTACCGGTAATAATAATATAGGTATTGGATGTAATTTTTGGATCTACAAAGGCTTTGGTTTGAATTTACAAGGGCTTGGAAAGTTTGTAATGAAAGGCGGAGCAAAATCTAATTACACGCATTATTCAGCAACGTTGGTGTATAAGCTTTCTTCGAAAGGGGATAAGATGGGTATTAAATAATTTTTACCAATATAAATTTTAAAGGCCCTTTATGGGCCTTTTTTGTTTTTATGTTGTTCTTTTTCAAAAGAACCAAAACATTTTCTTTGTCACTTTTTCCTTGATGAAAAAGTAACCAAAAAATCAAGGCGCTTCGATACAACGCACGAGCCACCTCTCCTAGCACGAAGCGCCTGGCCAACGCACGCGTCTTCGTAGCATGATTTGTATGTAAATAAACCGATCTTCTGTGTGTAATCTGTGTGTAGGTTTTGTACGGACAAACGTGATGTTGATGCAGCTTGGGTATCATCCCCCTTTGGAGGGGGTGGCGCGGCGTTAGCCGTGACGGGGGAGGGTAATCATGATTGTTCTTTTGAAAAAGAACCTTGCCAGCGTTAAGAAAATGTGCAGTGCACATTTTTAGCGCCCGGCAATGGCTGTTTAAATTCTTCTCTTTCTTTTTGTCTTGAAACAAAAAGAAACAAAAAATTCAAGGCGCTTCGATACAACGCACAGGCCACCTCTCCTAGCACGAAGCGCCCTGCCACCGCACGCGTCTCCGAAATATTGATTGTGCGTTAATGAACCGATCTTCTGTGTGTAAGCTGTGTGTGGGTTTTGTGTAATTATGATTCTCTTGGCAGCGCCGGAGGCGCCTTTGCCTTCTTTTGAGTATTGGTTGACTCTGCGACCTCTGCGTAAACCTCTGCGAAGCGCGTAAGCGCCTCTGCGGTTTTTTTATCTACCGGAGCTGCAGCGTAGGTAGACTGCCTCTAAAAATATAAAATTAATTTTCCTTAAAAGCCCTCACATAATTTTTCTTCAGCATCTCATTAACATCAGTCATTTTATAAAATATCTTATTGCCAACCATAGAGTAGGATATAAAGCCCTGATCGCGCCAGGCTTGAGCGGTGCGTTTAGAGATGTTCATCATTTGTAAAAACTGTTGATTATCAATAATGGTGTTTTCGGGATCTTTTTTTTGATTGAGTTTAGTTTTGATCTCTTCTACCGAGGCAACAAGCGCTTTAAATTGCGAACGAGGTATGATAATAGCGTCCATTTTTTATAGTGGCACTTTAAAGCGGTTACCCAATGCAGGCCTTTTATAACGCTTTAAAATAGCATATCTAAGATAGCAAATTTGGGCTCTTTTCCAAAGGGAATGTTGATAATTATAGCAGGGCTTTGCTACGTTTTATAGCACGCTATTAAGCCTCAAATGGATACAAAAAGTTAAAAAATGCAGGTAAAAAGGCCCTTGAAACTAAGGCAATTATAAGTGATTAAAATCCAAGAACTTGTTTCTACCGGAGGGATATAAATGAGAAAAGCGCCCCAAGGCGCTCTTAAATAATTCTTTAAGTTCTATTTATTACTCATCAATCATAACTCATAATTCATCACCATTCCGTTAACAAACGCTTCCATAACGGCTTTTGTTTGGTTGAACCTTGGCCATAACCATAACCGCCATAACCATAACCATAACCATAACCATAACCGTAGCCATAGCCTTTACGGTAATCACTACCGTTAATTAAACAAGCCATGTTTGGTAAACGTTTTTCTTTATTTAAACCTTCGGCAACGCGCAATAATCGTTTATCTAAATAGCCTGCACGTGCCACAAATACGGTAGCATCGGCATATTGCGCTATCAATAAAGTGTCTGCTACTAAACCAACCGGTGCCGTGTCTACGATAACATAATCGTAATTGGCCTTCGCATAATCGAACAATTCTTTTAAACGTGGGCTCATTAATAACTCTGATGGATTCGGCGGTATAGGTCCGGAAACTAAAATGTCAAAATTTTTGATGTTAGGTGCGTTAAAAATAATGTCTTTAATATTTATGCTATCATCTGAAATAAAATTAGTAACCCCTTTATGATCACTTAAATTTAAGTAATGCAAGATCTTTGGAGCACGCAAGTCTGTGCCAACGAGTAGTACTTTTTTACCTGAGAGCGCAAAGGATGCAGCCAAGTTGAGGGCGATGAAAGATTTACCTTCCTTACCAATGGTAGAAGTAACAAATACGGTGCGGCTATTACCGGAATGACTAGCTGTAATAAAATCAACATTAGACCGCAATAAACGGAAACCTTCGGCAATGTTAGAACGATCGTTTTCAGTGATCACTAATTTGGTTTTTGATTTGGTTAAAGGTATATCACCTAAGTAAGGTAATTTAACGGCATCTGTATCTTTTTTGCCGTTCACTTTAGTGTCCAAGAGATCGAGAATGTAAAAAATAATTATAGGGAATATCAAGCCAATTAGAAAGGAAGACAAGTAAATGATTTGTTTTTTAGGAGCAACCATTTCACCATTGCTATAAGCTTTATCAATAATTTTGGCATTAGCTACGGTTACTGCTAAGGCAATATTGGTTTCTTCTCGTTTTTGTAATAAGTACAAATACAACGACTCTTTGATCTGTTGTTGACGTTGAATGGTTCTGTATTCGCGCTCGTATTTAGGCACGGTTCCTATTTTCGCGTTTATCTCTTCTTCTTTCTTAGCTATTTCTTTAGCTTTGATTTGCAAAGTACTGAGTAAATTCAAAAGACTCTCTTTAATGGATGCGCGCAGCCCAATAATCTGTGTATCTAAGTTTTCAACTACTGGGTTTTTGTCGCTGGAGTTTTTCACCATGCGGTTGCGCTCCAATACTAGTTTATTGTATTCGTTTATTTGTGCTGATAAAGACGGTTCGCTTAAGCCTAAATTGGCGGGAATGAGATCGCTGGGCTGATTGTGTTTTTTTAAATAGTCGTTCATGAACTCCGCCACCTGAACCTGGGTACGAGCATCCAGTAAATTCATTTCACTTTCGCTACTGCTTAATAAAAACTGTTTAGATTCTGATTCCACATCAGTTAATTTGTGTTTGGTTTTAAAATTCTCCGCTTCTCCTTCTACAGTAAACAATTCATTCGTAATAAATTGAATGCGTTCATTAATGAAATTAGCCGTGTTTTGACTTACTTCGTTTTTATCAGCAATGGCATCCAAATTATGCTGTTTAATGAGGTTGTCAACTACGTTAGCTGCTTTTTCGGTTATCGCATCTCGTAAACTGATTTTAATTGCATTTGAACTTTTGTTCACTGGATTAATACTTATAGCGCCAAGGTACTTATTTACTATTTCCTCCACTGGTGTTATTACCACCCTAAAGTTTTCATTTTTGTATGTAT
>CAYYUS010000193.1:0-4709 GCA_964474925.1 uncultured Akkermansia sp.
ATGTAGCGAATTTAACGCTAAAATATGATTAGTAAAAGCCAAATAAAATATATTAAGTCGTTGCACACCAAAAAGGAACGCTTACTCGAAAATCGTTTCATTGCCGAAGGTATAAAAACGGTTACCGAGATCATGCACGAACAACCAGGGATCATTAAAGATCTATTTTGTACGGATGATTTTTATCATGCAAATGAAAAACTTATTGTGTCCAAAAAAATAAATGCTACGCACGTAAACTCCAAAGAGCTTTCGCAAATAAGTCTGCTTAATGCGCCTAACGACGTATTAGCGGTTTGCGATAATTTACCCACAAAAAACAATGTTACAGATCTTAATAAAACCTATTCGTTTTACTTGGATGATATCCGCGATCCGGGTAACCTTGGCACCATCATTCGCATTTGTAGCTGGTTTGGGATAAAAGATCTTTTTTGTAGTGAAGAAACCGTTGAATTATATAATCCAAAATGCATACAAGCGTGTATGGGTGCGTTTTTGAGAGTAAATATACATTATATAGATCTTAAGGGATTGATAGCTGTCGAAAAGATAAAGACCGTCTATTCAACAGAACTCAAAGGAAAAAATATCTATACCGAATCATTAAAAAATGGTTTGATAATTATAGGAAATGAGGCCAATGGCATTCGCAAAGAAACACTTCAATTGGCTAGCGAAAGCCTTACCATTCCTTCGGCAGCCGGAAATACAGAATCATTAAATGCAGCTATTGCCACATCTATTATTGCTTCAGAATTTTTTAGAAGGGGTTTATGATTTTTTCTTTAAGACGTTGCCTTTGAATCGCAATTTAATGTAACCGTCTTTAGTGTTACAATTAATATAAACTACTCTATCCTGACGCTCGTACGCGCTTTTAGTGTCAAATTTTACTAGGATCGTGGTGCTTTTTCCGGGCAAAACTGGCTTGTCATCAAACTCTGCTGTAGTACAAGAGCATTCCACTTCAAAATCCTTTAAAAGTAATGGCACAGTTCCAATATTGGTAACTACATAATTCAATTTTACCACTGTGCCCTGCGGTACCGTAGTAAAACTTTGCTTGGCATCGTCAATTTTTACCTCAGCTGTTTGCGAAAAAGAAAAATTCGCCAATACCATTAGCAAAACAAACGCTATGGTCTTGTTCAAACAAAAAATCCCCCCGATAGTATCGAGAGGATTTTTTATATGAAGATCTTGTTTATCCACCGGCTTCTTCTCCACCTGGTTTTGCTTTAATTTCGCCTTTAATTTTTACCTTTTTAGAAGCAAATTTACCGTTAGAGGTGATCGTGATATTCTTCTCAAAACGACCAACACGTTTTGTATCATACTTTATCTTGATCACTCCACTTTTACCCGGTAAAATAGGTTCTGCAGGCCAACCTTGCTTACCATCGATAGTAGTTGTTGTACAACCACACTCAGCAGTAACCGCAGTAATAGTTAATGGCGATTTTCCCACGTTTGTGAATTTAAACTCTCTAATACCATTAGCATCCCATTCAACCGAACCAAAATCAATGGTCTCCGATTCAAATTTCATATCCGGAGCATTAGGATCTGGATTAGGTATAACCGATTCTTGAGCGCTTGTATTAAGGGCTAAACCGGCAACTAGGAATAAACTATATAATAAGTGTTTCATACTTAATTTTAAATTAAAAGATTAACCTTTCTTCTCAACCGGCGCACCTGTTGGAGTTTTGTTCTCCGGGAATGTTTCTTCTACCGGTTTTGCTTCAACGTTACCTTTTATTGTAAGAACTACGTTACCGCTTTTTGCATTTGAATTAACTGTAACTGTTTTGTAGATACCACCTACACGGTTTGTGTCGTATTTTACTTTAATAACACTGCTTTTTCCGGGTAAAATTGGTTCTTTAGGACATTGTGGAACTGTACATCCACAGCTTCCCATACAATTGGTAATAACCAATGGTTCTTTACCATTATTCGTAAATTTAAATTCACACTCACCATTACCACCTTGCATCACGTTTCCGTAATCATGCACCATTTTGTCCAATTTAATGTCGGCTGTGCTTGCCGGAGCAGTAGGTTGTTGAACCGCAGTGCCATGGTTATGACCATCATTAGCGCTGTGCCCTTCTTGAGCGAAACTGAATGCAGATAGACCTGCAAATAGTCCTAGAGTTAATACAATTTTTTTCATGTTACTTGTTTTTTGTTGGTTAAAGATTTACTTGGATAAAGATACTAAAAATCGTGCCATAAAGATATGCGATACTGGCTAACTTTGCTTAATTTTACGATTTTTAACAGAAATAGGCAAATCCATAAATGGAGATCGGAAAGACATATAATCCTCAAGAAGCAGAAGCAAAATGGTATCCATATTGGATGAAGAATAATTTCTTTGCGTCAAAACCTGACAAAACAAAGAAGCCATACACTATTGTAATTCCTCCACCAAATGTTACCGGTGTTTTACACATGGGGCATATGCTTAACAATACAATTCAGGATGTATTAATAAGAAGAGCACGCATGCTTGGATATAATGCGTGTTGGGTTCCGGGAACAGATCACGCCAGCATTGCTACCGAAGCAAAAGTGGTTGCTTTATTAAAAGAAAAAGGAATTAAAAAAACAGATCTATCGCGCGAGGATTTTTTAAAACACGCCTGGGAGTGGAAAGAAAAATACGGCGGGATCATTTTAGAACAATTAAAACATTTAGGAGCATCGTGCGATTGGGATAGAACAAAATTCACCATGCAAGATGAATTAAGTGATGCTGTTTTGGATGTGTTTGTTGATCTTCATAAAAAAGGACATATCTACCGCGGTGTGCGAATGGTGAATTGGGATCCTCAGGGATTAACTGCCGTAAGTGATGAAGAAGTTATTCATAAGGAAAAAGATAGTCAGTTAGTTTATATTAATTATAAAATAAAAGATAGTTCAGAGCACGTTACTATTGCCACTACCCGTCCGGAAACCATTATGGCCGATACCGCAGTATGTGTGCATCCTGAAGATGAGCGTTACAAACATTTAAAAGGGAAGTTTGTGATCATACCTTTGATCAATAAAGAAGTTCCAGTAATTTTTGATGATTATATTGATCTAGAATTTGGCACAGGTGCTTTAAAAGTTACCCCTGCGCATGATATCAACGATTATAATCTTGGTATCAAACATAAATTACCTGTTATTGATGCATTAACTGCCGACGGAAAAATAAGTGAGGCCGCGCAAATTTATATTGGCATGGATCGCTTTGCTTGCCGTAAACAGATCATCAAAGATCTGCAAGAACAGGGCTTTGTTTCAAAAATTGAGACCATCAAAAACAAAGTTGGTCATAGCGAACGCACCGACGCCGTTATTGAACCCCGCTTAAGCATGCAGTGGTTCTTGAAGATGGATACGATCTCAAAACCTGCTTTGGATGCAGTTGTTAATGATGATCCTGAGGTAAAATTAATTCCCGAAAAATTCATCAATACCTATAAGCATTGGATGGAAAATGTACACGATTGGTGTATTAGTCGTCAATTGTGGTGGGGACAAAGAATTCCGGCTTGGTATGACGGACAAGGAAACACAGTTGTTTGTAAAACAAAAGAAGAAGCTTTTGAAAAATTCAAAAGTTTAAATTCAAAAGCCAAAATTGAGGATGTAAAACAAGATGAAGATGTTTTAGATACTTGGTTCTCTTCATGGCTTTGGCCTTTAACTGTTTTTGATCCAAACATCATTAAAAATGGATGGGATAAAGCGAATGAAGATCTTAAATATTATTATCCAACCAATGATCTGGTAACCGCTCCCGAAATTTTATTCTTCTGGGTTGCGCGTATGATCATTGCAGGTAAAGAATACACAGGGCAAAAACCGTTCACCAATGTTTATCTCACAGGAATTGTACGTGATAAACAGGGTCGAAAAATGAGCAAGAGCTTAGGTAATAGCCCTGATCCTTTAGAGCTTATTAAAAAACACGGAGCAGATGGCGTACGTGTAGGAATGTTATTGAGTTCACCTGCAGGAAATGATTTAATGTTTGACGAAACCTATTGTGAACAGGGGCGAAACTTTGCCAATAAAGTTTGGAATGCATTTCGTTTGATAAAAGGTTTTATAGTTGAGGATGTTAAGCAAACAGAAGCTCAAAAAGAAGCAATATTAGGTTTTGAAATTAGATTCAATGAACAATTGGAGCTTATAAATGATAATTATTCTAAATACAGAATGAGTGATGCACTCATGACAACTATTAAACTATTCTGGGACGATTTTTGCGCCTGGTATTTAGAAGCAATCAAGCCAGATTTTGCAATTGATGGTACAGCTCAGCCGATTGATAAATTTACTTATCAAACTACTATTAAGTTTTTAGAGCAACTATTGGTAGTTATACACCCGTGGATGCCTTTTATTACAGAGGAAATTTGGCACTTAATTGGCGATAGAAAGCCAAACGATTGCTGTATTATTGCTAATTGGCCAAAATCACAAACATTAAACGAAGATCTTTTAGCCGAATATAATTCCTCAAAATTAACTATTACATTAGTTCGTGATACTAGAGCTCGAAAGAAAATTTCTCCAAAAGATAAATTGGAATTATATGAAACTTCTAATAAACCGATTTCAAGTTTTAGAAATTTCATTGTGAAACTTGCAAACCTGAAGATGTACGAGCTTACAAACAAAGAAATAGATGGCACAAT
>CAYYUS010000193.1:4719-5652 GCA_964474925.1 uncultured Akkermansia sp.
GCAGATGCATGACGAGCGCAGAGGTATTTGACTCCGTTGGCGATTGCGCTTTAGAAGGATCTTGTTGTTGATCAGGTTTTTTTTCTGCATCACTGACACTTGTAGATGATTTATTAGTTTCAGCGTTAATGATTCTCGTTTTCAAATTCCTGTATCTCTTAATGTTGAAGAAGAGCGCGAGCGTATCACTAAAGAGATCGACTACAACAAAGGCTTCTTAAAAAGCGTTCAAGTAAAGCTGGCCAACGAAAAATTCATGAATAATGCCAAGCCCGAATTGGTAGAATTAGAGCGCAAAAAAGAGGCCGATGCACTCGGAAAGATCAAGACTTTAGAAGCTCAACTTTCTTCCCTCAAATAAGGCTCAATCCCCCGTTCAATCAGCAAAAGGGCTGTTTTAACACTTCTAAAACGGTTTTAGCGCAGCGTGTGTGGAAAAGTACGCTTAAACATGACGAAATTTGGATTATCTTCGCTGAGTATAAAAAAATCAACTATCAATGAAAAAAACGGGAATTTTTGTATGTTTTTACATACTTGCGTTAAGTTTAGGTTATGGTCAATCTGATCAAACAAAAACTATTAAAGCAAAAAGAACCTTGTATAACACTGATCAACAACAAATAAGTGAGTCTTCAAAACCGGCAGTTGAAAGTCCGTATTTTGGATACGACCACAAGATCATCGAGATCTGCATAGGCAATTCTATTCCGGCCGGCTTTCCAACCAAGGAAGGTTACCCAACCAAAGAGCAATACAGAACCGTAATAAATAAATGGATAAAGGATAACCCTGCATTCATTAAACCTGAACATAAAGAAGCTGTAATAACTGATAAATAATTATTTACATGAAAAAATTAATTTCCATTTTTTTGATCTTTTGCGGATTACAGGCCGGTGCACAAACACTTACCTGTTTAACTCCAACATT
>CAYYUS010000194.1:0-5621 GCA_964474925.1 uncultured Akkermansia sp.
TACGCTGAGAGTAACAACACTTGTTCCGGGATTTGGGAACCAAATAACAGTTGATGAACCTGTAGGTGTTGTGATAGTAGCACCATTTGTTGCAGTCCAAATACGTGATAAAACCGGAGCACCATAAGAAACATCTTTAAATAAACTGATGGATTGTCCTGCACAAACAGTATAACCATTAACGGCGATCGACATAAAATCTGCAGTAGGCGCACATGCTGTTGCACCATTAACATCTGTAGCAGTTAAATTACCGGTAGTAGGTAAATTATTTCTTCCGCTAGCTGCTGATACAAGCGTTGTACGCATTAAGTTAGTTTGACCTGTAGTAAAATTATAAGTACAATTAGCATAATTCATAATATTTTGAACGTTGTCAAGATTATTATAAACGGTGTTAGTTTGTACGCATATGTTAGCTGAACTTGTTGGGCAAGTAAATTCATGTCCCATAGTTACAGGCGTATCAGTAACACCATCATCACCACAAGCAACGTTTGGAGCATTGGTATTACCCCAAATATGAGCTAGATTTAACCAGTGTCCTACTTCATGAGTTAAAGTACGAGCATTGTCTCCACCTGTCAAATAATCATAACGGAACACAATGATGTCTTCTTGCGATCCTGTTGGATGAGTTCCGGGTTTGAAAGTATAACCAACAATAAAACCACCACCCGCAACAGTTGTGGTTGGCGCGATCGATTGAACAATGTATACATTCAAATATTTGGTAGGATCCCATGTATAAACACTCTTAGAAGAGTGTGTGGCTTGCGACCAGCTTGTAGCAGCATCAACGTGATGAATGATACCAGTTGTACAATTACCATTTGGATCTTTTTTTGCCAACATGAATTTAATTTCAGAATCAATATAGCTTGCATTAAATGGAGCTACAGTGTTACCTGCATCAAAATTTGCACGTGCAAAATCTAAGTTAACCCAGTTTAAAGCAGCAATACAATTTGCGTCCGGAACATTCTCAGGTCCACCCATGTGTAAAATATGGAATACAGTTGGCACCGTATACACCGGCGGAGCACTCATTTTATTTGCGCTCTTATTAGCTTCGTAGTCTAAATATTCCTTTTGTAAGGTACTTTGGATCATTTCATACCTGGCTTTTGCTTTAGGATCTTTAGCAAAATGGTCATCCATAGCTTCGTACGTGATACAAGGCTTAACCTTTTTTGCCTCCTGAGCGGTAGCCGTTAAGCCGCCAACTAGTGCAAGGCCTAGTAAAGAATTTTTAAGTAGATGTTTAATTTTCATATGATTTGTGTTTGTTGTTAGGTTATTATACTATACGTTATTTCTTGGCTGTAGGTTGGTTCATCATGGTCATTGCCATCATGTCTTTCATGGTCTTTTGCAAGCCATCCACGCTTCCGTCCAAATAGATCACATTACCCTTGCCTTCTTGTGCAAAATTCTTAACAGCTTCTGTCCACATACTAAACAATATCAACGAAGAATCTAACTTAGCCTCTTCCATTTCTTTAGCTGCGCCGGCCATACCTTTTGCCACTTCTTGGCGGAACAAAGCAATACCCTCACCTTTAAGTTTTGATGCTTCTTTTTCTGCCAAAGCACTGATCTTGATAAAATTACCCTCTGCTTCTGCAGCTTTTGTACGAGTGATCAATAAAGCCTGTCCTTCATTCTCAGCGGCGGCTTTTAAGTTATTACTGGCCACAACTTTTGCCATAGATCGCATTACTTCTTCATCAAAGTTAATATCGTTCAATTGAAGATCTATCAAGTGATAACCCCACTCTTCTAATGATTTGTCTAATTGTTCTTTAACAGCTTCAACTATATCTCTTCTTAACGATAATACTTCCGATTGTTTTTTGGTAGCAACAAAGGCCCTTACCGAACCTTCTACAGAGCGAACCAGGGCTTGCATGAAATTACGATCGTCAACAAATTTAAAAGCAACGTTCTTCACCGTTTCTTCTTCTGCATTTAAAACCGCATAAAGCAACATGGCCGTAAAGTTAACGGTTGCCTGATCTATAGTAACCGCTTGAAATCCAAGTTCAGAACTTCTATTTTGAATTGAAACACGCTTGTACACTCTTTCAATGAAAGGGATCTTAAAATTTAAACCCGGACGTAAAATACGATTGAATTTCCCGAAGATAGTGGTTACGCCAATAAACCCTTGCTGAATAGTAACAAATGAGAGAAATAATGTTAAAACACCTAATACAATAATTACAATGGTTCCAATTGGCATAATAAAATGAGTTAATTTTGTTAAAGATAATACATTATATTTAGAACTGAAAGCGATTTAACAAAACTTGAAACACAACGTATATAGATGGTTATTAGTGCTTTTAATTGGCATTCTTCCTTTTATGGTTCAAGCTCAAAGGAAGAAGAAAAACAAGCAAAAAAAGGAGGACCTTACGTTAATTGACCAAGGTAAACAGCAATCTATGACCGACTTAGAAGGAGCTGATTCGATGATAGTTGCTCCCGAAGAGAAACACATTACACTTTATAAGGGAGGCTTAAAACTTATTGATTCGGGAGATTACGATAAAGCGATCCTTGAATTCAAAAAATCCTTGAAACTTAAAAACGACTATTACGAATCGTGGTTAAAAATGGGGTATTGTAAAATGATGCTCAAAGATCATACAGGTGCCGATAAGGATTTTATCAAAGCCCAAGAAACCGGTCCAAATGATTTTGAAACATTGAAACTAGTTGGAATAAATTTTTTCCTAATGAAAGATTACCAACACTCAAAAGAATACCTTGACTCGGCCCAATTGGCGTATGAGAACGAAAAGATAGACGACGCTGAATATCATTACTACAGGGGAAAATTGATGTACGTAGGCAAGAGTTATAAAGATGCACTGGTAGAATGCGCCGCGGCATTGGATATAAATAAAAAATATTACGAGGCCATGATACTAAGATGCGAAGTGCGATTTGCACAAAAAGAATATGCTTATGCGCTAAGGGACCTTAACGAAACCATTAAAGTTTTACCTGAGGCAAAAAAGGATTATAACTTGTATAAACTACGAGCACAATCAAAATTTGAACTTAAAGATTACAAAGGTTCGGTTAGTGATTGGAGTGTTTATATTGATGCCAATTCAAAAGATGAAGAAGCACGTATTTCGAGGGCAATGGCTCGCATTAATACCAATGATTTTACAAATGCTGTTGTAGATCTGGATGAAGCAATTAAAATGAATCCTAAAAACCCGGTGAGTTGGTGCTATAGGGGTTTAGCCAAAGGAAGTAATAAGCAGGTTGTAGAGGGAATAAAAGACATAGACTACTCCATTAAATTAAAATTTGATTATTCAACCGCTTATGTAAATCGTGCGGCATTAAAAATGGCTGCCAAAGACAAACAAGGTGCCTGCGATGATCTTCAAAAAGCCGATAGTTTGGGTAATGTAATGGCACCACAATTGTACGAGCAGTATTGTAAGTAAACGATTAGTGACTAAGGATTAAAATTTCAATCCCACAGCAACTAGGAAATTTGTATTGGTAAGCGAAAGATCTGTTTTTGCAGCATCGGTACTATACATGTAATAATGCTCTTTGCTAAATGTTTTGGCCCAGGTAATATCAAAAAATAAATTTGATTTGGTGCGAATACCTAAACCAACACTAGCGGTTTGCCTGTCGAATGGTCCTTTAAATACACCGCCAAACGGACTGCCATACATAGCGTACCCGGCGCGGATCATTACAGGTTTTACATTCAATTCAGTTCCAATGCGGATATTTGTAGCAGTTTTATATTTGCTTTTAATTACCGCGTTAACTCCAGCAAAATCCGAAGGCGTAGTGCTTGTTATACTCGAATTTCCATAGTCAACTCGCTCAACATCTAAAGCAATGGCCATCATCTTATTAATGATATAAGCCGAATTGAATCCATAACGCATTGGTGTAATTACTCTGTAAATAGATTTTCCTTGCTCCTCTTCCGTTGGGAATTTTGCTTCTTTGGGCGCAGATGTATTCTTATCAAAGTAACCATTCATAGTATAATAATACGTGTCGGTTAAGTATAAAATAGTTGGTGTATGAAAGTAAGCGCCTAATCTAAATTCTGAACTTACTCTATAAACTCCACCAATTTTCAAATTCAAACCATAACCTGTTGTTTTAAAATACTCTTTATAAACGAGGGAATTAAATCCTAAAAGATCGGTATAGTACGATTCTAAAGAAGGCAAACCATCCACGTAGGTAGACGTATAAGTTGTTGGTGTAACTAATCCAATGCGCATACTATCATTGGCATCTGCTTCGCTATGCGTTGTAGTTGATTCGAATTTTACCCTTGGAATACCCAAACTTCCGCCAAAATAAAATTTATCATCCACCGATTGAGCTAGCGAAAAATTCACTTCATTCATTCGACCAGATGTAGCAAGATTACGCGTTAACGAAACACTTCTCTTTGGATCTACCATAGAAAAAAATCGATTACCAACCGAATCGTAATCCATTATATAACTAGCGTAACCTAAATATTCATAACTCGAATTTAATGCGCTTAAAGTTTTAGCTTCATTTGCCAATCGTGTCATGTCGGCCGCTATAGTGTTGCGAGTAGAACTATGAGTTATTTGAGTTAACGAATTAAAATTCAATAACTGCGTATTACTCACACAAAATATATTTCGTTTTGAAGCGTCTTTCTCGTTTGCATAAGCAAACGCAGCACCAAAATTCGAAAAAACAAAATTACCATCAGGAGTTCCGGTGTTCTTACCTTGAAAACCTGCTGTATTATAAGTAAATCGAAAACCTCCCGAATAAACCATCTCCCCTCTTCTGTAAATACCTAAAGCGCCCGGGTTTGTTGCCGCACAACTTACATCACCACCTAAAGCACCCATAGCACCTCCCATGGCAATGTAACGCGGACTACCACCTACTCCAATACGTGAATATCGCAATGCATCATTATCGTTTTGCGCTAATAACGCAAATGAACTTAGCATACAGTGTGCTGCTATTACATACGTTTTGATCATGTAAGGGATTATCTTGGTCTGTTTGAACCGCCGCTACTCTTTATTGGCGTTGAACTTCCACCGCCACCGCCACTATTTCCACCACCTGATGAACGATTAGAGTTTGTGTTTTGGTTAGATGAATTACTTTCGCTCAAATTTCCACCACTAGTAGTTGTCCGAACCGGTGTTTTAGTTGTATTGGAATTTGTACCTGTTGTACCACTCTCATAGGTATTGGTTGGCTGGTTATTCGAATTCCAAGTATTTCCACTTTTGGTTGGATAAGTAGTTGTACTAGTATTGCCATTCCAATTGGGATTATTGTTTCCTGTATTATCATTGTTGTAAACAGGAGTTGAATTATTCTTCACCTTCACAGGCGTGTTTGAGTTGGGATTACTATATGTAGTTCCTGTTCCCAAATTAGTGCTCGAATTATGGATCTGCTTGGTTTGGTAATGTTTAATATTATCAAACTTCGGCGTATTATCTTGTGCCGCAACTACCGAATTAATAAATTGAACGCGGTCGCCTGTTTCTAGATCTTTTGGAACCGCCATACCTGCATGGCTCGAACGCGGACTGTTTCCTCCATTATTTCCG
>CAYYUS010000195.1:0-5619 GCA_964474925.1 uncultured Akkermansia sp.
TCGGGTGCATGTAACACAATTAATATTTATAATAATATTATTGCCGGCTGTAATTATTCTACTAATACCACAGGAACTTTTAGAGCTATTGAAAACACAGCTACATCGTCTTTTAGAAGTATATACAGCAACCAAATAACAACTAATACCGTTTCTGGTACAGGCGAATTCTCTTGTATATATGAGAATAACAACAACTCCACACAAGTGCTTGCTTTGAAAATATATAGTAACACTATCAGTGGCAATATAAAAACAGGTACTTCAGGTGTTTTTAATTGCATTTATGGAAATGCGTCGGCAAATCAGTATGAAGTATATTCGAATCAAGTGTCCAACAATAGCGCCACGTTATCATCAAGTGGTTTCTATGGATATTATAATACCATGCTATGCATCAATGAAACTGTTCACGATAATACTTTTAATAATAACAGTTCGGGTAGTGGTGAGAACATCTCCATCTACGCGAGTGCTGGATCTGCCCCCACTAATAAAGATATCTACAGAAACATCATCTCTAACATAACCGGTAATAGTGCTACGGGTTCTGTTGGTGGCATTTTCGTGAATTTTGGAACTGTGAGTAATGTACACGGGAACAAGATCAGCTTTTTGACCAATAATACGACTACCGGAATTACACCGGCTGTATACGCGATCAATATTGGCACCAACACTAATATTCAATGTCATGTTTATAATAACTCTGCGTGCGATTTAAGAACACCGAACGCGGATAACTTTAATGCCATCTATGGTATATGGCTGCAGGGTTCCGCAGCTTCATCTTTAGGCGCGTATTTCAATTCCGTTTGCTTGGCCGCTTCAAGTACTGGTGCTAATTTTGGTACTTCGGCTTTGGTGTGCGAAATGAATCCATCCGATTTCGATCTGAGAAATAATATTTTAGTAAATAATTCAGCAATAAGTGGAACAGGCTCTGCTAAAGCTTTGGTAAGAGGAAACGCCACATTTACAAATTATAATCTCCTTTCTGGTTATAACTGTTTGTACGTAGGCACTCCGGGCCCAAACAGGTTAGTGTACTTTGATGGAACTAATTCTCTGCAAACACTTCAAAGTTTCAAGAATTTGGTAGGTCCCCGCGAACAATCTTCTTTTTACGAATTACCTGTATTTAATTCTTCAGTAACGCCATATGATCTTCACGTACAAAACTTCTTTCCTTCCCAATGTTATAAAGGCGGAACCCCGGTTGGATTTATTACATTGGATTGGGATCTTCAATTTAGAAATCCAACCAATCCTTGTGTTGGCGCCGACGAATTCGTGTCTCCCTTTGCTGATAATGCATGTCCTAATATTCAGTACCCCTTATTAACTAATTCACCGGTTGCTCCTAACAAGATCGTTACCAACTGGGCAACCATAACCGACCCAAGCGGTATAAAAATAGTTCCCGGAGTGCGGCCGCGTTTATATTATAAAAAGTCTACCGAAGCAAATACCTATGTCGGAAATACGATCGCTGATAATGGATGGAAATATGTGGAAGCAACTAATACAGTTTCGCCGTTCAGTTTCAACATCAATTATTCGCTGTTATTCACCGGTGGAAATGTAGGTGTAAGCGATGTGATTCAGTATTTTGTAACCGCGCAAGATAGTGCCGGCCCAATAGGCATTAATAACGGAGGCTTTGCTGCGCAACCTCCTAGTATGAACTTTAACGCGACACAATTCCCATTGGGATTTACCATTAATCAATACACCATCATTGCCAATATGTATTCAGGTACACTTAATGTTGGACCAACGGAAACCGTTACATCCCTTACAAATCCGGGTGGCATGTTCGATCTTATCAATCAAGGTGTTTTAGTTGGCAACACAACGTTGAATATTACCGGCGATCTTACAACTGAAACCGGTGCCATTGCATTGAATCAATGGTCGGAAGATGGCGTAGGCAATTACTCACTCACTATTCAACCAAGTGCAGCAACAACACGCACCATTATGGGTTCGTGTTCAATTGGAAGTTTGGTTCGCTTTGATGGAGCCGATCGCGTAAATATTGACGGGAGATTTAATAACACAGGAACATGGCTGACCTTTAGGAACACCGGCCAGCATTCTTCTGTTGGATATATCAACGATTCACAAAATAATATTTTACAATATTCAGTTATTGAAAGCGGCAATCAATCAACTACGGCTGTTGGTGCAGGTGCTGTAATGATTGGGACAACCTCGGCAACTAATGGCAACGACAATATAATAATTTCAGACTGCGAAATAAGAAACAGAAGTGATGTTGCCGGAAATTACCCTGCATGGGGGATCAATGTAAGTGGCACTAACGGTTTCTTAAATCAGTACAATAATAATCTGGTGATCAAGAATAATAAAATTCATGATTACTTTAGTAATGGCAACTCTGCTAATGGAATTATTGTTACAACAGGTGTGTCTTTTTGCACCATCAACAATAATAGTTTATATCATACATCTGCCAAAAGCCACACCACTACTTCCGGAGGCTCTATGAGTGGCATAAATATTTCGCAGTCGAGCGCTTTAAATATAAGTGGAGGATTTACAGTTACTAATAACTACATTGGAGGAAATGCACCATTAGCCGCGGGTGAAATGACGTTAAGCGTTGTAGGCCCAACCGTGTATCAAAGTTATACAGGTTTATTTATTTCAACAGGTCAACTATTGAATTCAGTTCAGGGGAATGTGATCAGAGGAATTAATTTTACAACAAACTCTCCTACAGTAGCAACCTCGGTTTTCAAAGCGATGCAGATCGGTAACGGTGTTCATATTGTAGGTACGCAAACAGGAAATGTGGTAGGAGCTCCAACAGGAACAGGTTCAATTAAAATAACCATCAATGCAGGAGGTGCCGTTAGATCATCCATTGCGGGCGTATTATCTGATAATCCCAGCGGGCTTTCCGATATCCGCAATAATTCCATAGGCTCTATCTCACTCAATGGAACGAGTACTACAGGAACTATTATTCTGCAGTGGCTCCAAAACCAGGGTACACCCGTGCAGGCTTGTAACATTACTAATAATTTAATTGGAAGTGTCTCAACACCTAACAGCATCGTAAATAATATTAACGCTCCTATAATTGCTTCTGGATTTGGACACCAGATCTCTACAGGTTCAAGTTTAACCGCATTTTCAAATACCATACAAAACATCAGCGATAATAGCAATAGCGCTTTATCTCAACATTATGGTATCTTAGTATCGGGCATAGGTAATTCCGGCGGAATGAATATTTCCAATAACATGATCGCCAATATTTCTTCAAATGCCTTTCCGTCGGCGTTTGCTGTTGTAAATTATGGAATTGCATTTCAGGGAATGGCCGGAATGCACACGGTTGATGTAAATACAATTTCGGTACTTAGTTGTATCAATACAGGTAACGGTGGCGGAAGCGCTGTGGGTATACAAACTCAAGGTGGTGCATTTGGCGGAACCATGCGTCGCAATTACATCAATAACATTACCACTGTTCAAACAGGAACAGGCGCCGGTATTATTGGTATTTCCATTAATTCAGGAAACACATGGGAGCTTAGCAATAATATGATCAGCATGAACAACAGCGGATACACAAATCCTATCGACGTTATTGGTATAATTGACAACATGTCGATCAGTTCGAATTTAAACTTACATTATAATTCAATTTATATTGGCGGAGGCTCCCCTACAGGAACTATTAACTCTTATGGTTTTTATAGAGGAGGTAGCTCAACTATAAATATGCGAAACAACTTATTATATAACGAAAGATCCGGTCCTACTGCTTCTCACGTAGCTATTGGAACTTCAACTAGCACTAATTGGGGTGGCGTTTTTTCTAACTACAATGCGTTCTTAACTTTTGATACAACACGTTTAGCCATTTGGTCGGGCACTGTTACAAACTTCAATGGCTGGAAAGCATCAACGAGTGGTGATGTGAATTCTCAAAAGAATATCACTTCAAGCGTTACAGCAAACGCATTATTCGTTAGTGCTTTTTTAGGAGATCTTCACGTGGGTACAAATCTTTACCAAGGCGGATTGGCAACACCTATTAGCGTTACAAATGATATTGATAATAACGGACGCAGTGTTACATTACCTGCGGTTGGTGCCGATGAGATGGCTTGTCCTGTTCCGGTTATATCTGTTGCAAGCCAATCCAACATATTGTGTTATGGAGGCAACAACGGTGCAGCCATTGTAACTGCAATTGGTGGATTGAATCATACCTATTCTTGGTCGCCGATGAGCAACACTACCAATTCTATTTCAAATCAGGTGGCTGGTTCTTATACGGTTTTTGTAACCAATCATTGCGCATTAACCGGCAGTTTGGTTGTAAACATAACACAACCAACTACCATCACTCCTATTGGTACTTGGACCGACGTTACATGTTTTAGTTATAGTAATGGCATTGCTGCTGTAATTGCCAGTGGAGGAACTCCCGGTTATAGTTATAGCTGGTCGCCATCAAATTCTACATCTTCAGTAGCAAGTAATGTGCCTTCGGGTACGCAAAGCTATACTGTAACCGATGCAAACGGTTGCACAGTTAACGGAACAATAGGTATTTCGCAACCCCCAAGCGCGGTAACTGCCATTGGAAGTTCTACAAGTGCGTGTGCTTCGCAATCTACCGGAGCAGTTTCGGCAACCGTAAGTGGTGGATATTGGCCTTACACTTATAGTTGGACCCCTAGTGTTAGCACGTGGAGTATGGCGTTTAATTTATTCCCGGGCACATACACCTTCCAGGCCACTGATGCAGCAGGTTGCACCTCGGTTCCATTGCCGGTTACAATTGCAACAGATCCTACACCTACTGTTTCTGCAACATCTAACTCCAATATCATTTGCGCGGGCAGCACCATTACACTTACGGCGCTCGCAAGCGCAGGAGTTACTTATACCTGGTCCAACGGTGGTAATAACGCAATTGAAGTTGCTAGTCCTGCAACAAATACACAGTATACCATTACAGTAAGCTATACCAATGGTTGCACAGCAGAGGCTTTCGTAACCGTAACGGTTTCAACATGTGCAGGGTTAAACGCCTCTACAGATAATGCAAGTATACAAACATTCCCTAATCCAAACAGTGGGCAATTATTTGTAATCTATCATGGATTTACACAAGGCTCGAGTGTTGAAATTTATAATACTGTAGGACAATTGATGATAAAGAAAAACATTGAAAGTTCAACTACGGAAATAAACCTGAACAATTCGCCTAATGGTATTTACATTGTTAAAGTGTTGAATGCCAAAGGAAAGATAGAACAGGTAACGAAATTAATTAAGGAATAATTTATAAAAGATATTTAACCACGAAAAGCACGAAATGTAGAGGCAATCACGAAAGACACAAAATTTTAGTGAGTTTCGTGAAAAAATTTTCGTGTTCTTCGTGGTTAAAAGAGCTACTGCTTCTTCTTCACACAATTAGTACAATCCGGAAACCAAGTATCTATCACATCCGGAAGATCTACCAAATGCGCATCATCCTCATTTACTTTTATATTGGTAAAGAAAATTTTTGTGGCGCGTTTTAAACTTTTTAATTCTTTAAGCATTTCGGGAGTTAGGGTATTA
>CAYYUS010000196.1:0-5611 GCA_964474925.1 uncultured Akkermansia sp.
GTAGCTACCACAAACAAAAAGACATATAATAACAGCTATTAATCTTAATTTGTGTTTCATGTGATGTGTGTTTAATGGTTAATGAGGTGGTCTCTCCTTTATCTCCTTTATCTGACCTGTCATCATTCGCTGAAACAGCGCCAACATAAAAGGTAACAGATTCGGTTAGGTTCCCTGGGGCTTTCCAGTTTACGATCCATTCACCAACACCGCTTGAAACAGCGTCGGTTCCACTGAACGTGTAGGTAGCATATTCTCTATCTTTTAATTCATAAGCGTTTTTTACCGTTTGTGTTCTTATAGAATCAACGATCTCAAAACTTCCAAGGTTAACTTTTGTTTTTGAATTCATTGCAGTGATCTGAAAACCGAAACGCTGTTTATGTTCATCTGTGATACGTATCTTAATTGGATATGTTTGTCCGGCAACGTATTTTGTTATGCGGTTACCAACTTCAATAGAAACAGAAGCGCTGCCTTTGTTTATTGGATTATCATCATGGCAACCTGAGGTTGCACATGTTTTTTCCTCTGGGGCCCCTGTGTGTGAAGGGGGCGCACCTGAGCTTGATCTGCCAGGCGTTGCTGCAAATGCTATTGCAATTGCAACCGCCATTGTAAGAAGTGTTATAGTCTTTTTCATAATAGTATTATTTAATATTTCTTATTCAATAACTATCTTTTTTGTTTCACTTGTACTTTCACCCAATATTCTTAACAGGTATACCCCTTTTGCTATATCCGAAACATCGATGATTTGCTTTGATTGTCCGGTAAGTACCCCGGCCTTCTTTGAACAAATTACTTTCCCATTAATGTCACTTATTTCAAAAGTGATTGGTTGAGGCGATTTAAGGTTTAGATCAAGGTTAATGTATTGCATAGAAGGATTTGGATAAATAACTATGGCGTTCAAAAAAGAAGTGTTTTTTTCTATTCCTGTTAAAGACCCAACAAAGGCAAGATTGTCTACCCAGAGGTAATCATTATTTGTTGGAGCACTACCGCTTGCTTTCAGTTCAATTATACATGAATCAGGAATTGCACCACTCATGTAGGTGAAATTAATTGAGAAATTTGCCCAGCTCATTGCCATTCCAGCAAGTGTTTGTGCGGCAATTGCGACTGTATCTCTTTTATTTAAAGCAACGTTCCATTTAGTTAAAACTGCTTTTACCGAACCTTGGCTAGATCCATAAATCATGTGTTGCCATTTCCCTGTAAAGCTCACGGGCTGTAAAGTACAAGGATACCCTGATTTTGGTTTCATAGTCATGGAGTCAAGTACTCCGCTTACGGCTATACCATTAACAACACTTGTACTTAATGTCTTGGAAGTTAATTTTAAATAAGATGCTCCCGGGCTTCCTGGCGTTCCTTTTGTTGTAGTATAAACACTAAAGGTTCCGGTTGTGTTGTTCAATGTTCCCCATCCGTTTGGTACTTCGTAAGAGCCAACAGTTGTAAAACTTTCGAAGCCTGCATTTGGAATTTGTGCCTTTACCGATGTAGATACGGCTACTACTGTCAAAATTGATAGTATAATTTTTTTCATTTTTTTTAGTTTAATAAGTTAAATTAATAGTACAGCTGGGTGCAAAGAACTAAGTCCCGAGCCATAACCTAGCCGGGATTTAAGAAGAAAACTCTAAATCAAATGATGAAAACCTTATTCTTAAGGTATATCGGATTGTCGTAAAAGACGGGTGGAGCGTGATAATTTATAACCCCAGAGGCACGATTATTTAAATGAATACAAAAATGTAATTTGGTCTCTATAATGCTTATTAACGAATAATTATTGGCGATCTTTTGTCCGGTGCCTAATTTATAATCGTCTTTAATTTTCAGGAATGCCGATTTATCTTTGCAGCAGCCGTTGCTTTTTTCTTTGTCGCCACAGCAACCTTCTTCGGTAATTTCCAAAATGGATGCCTTTTTAAGTTTGCTACCGCAGTAATGTAAATTAATGGTCACACCGCAAGACACAAGAATGTAACAAAAACACAAAACTATTATGAATGGCTTTTTCATGAGATATTCATATCAAATATAGTAAATTTTGATGGAAATCCCTCATTTTTTGTTAAAACGGTGGTATCAGCCCTTCAATTACTGGCCATATCACTTTAATGCACAATTAGTTCCCAAAGCATTACATTGGTTATTGCAATTTGACCGGGTATCGTGCATGCTCGTATTATTAACGTTTCCATTGCTGTCAACGCACTGGCAGGTATAATTCTTCATGCATGAATACTGTAGTATTAGAACTACAATTGCTGGGATTAATATTACTTTTTTCATGATTTAATTTTTTATTTATTAAATTTCATATACAAAGGTGATACTATTTAAGATCAAATTCTATGATATTCCTCAGTTCAAGCATTTAATTCAATCAAACAGCTAATGCTTATTTTTCTTACTTGAAAGCTCTGATAGGCGAAGGGAATTCACGTTTTGGTCGAACTCTTGCTTAACCAAGCCTTATTTTGCATTATTATTTACGCCTATAAATTAAAGTTTAATCCTTTGAATTCTTACTGAGTTAAGAATTGCTAGTAGAGCAACACCAACATCGGCAAATACTGCCTCCCATAAAGTAGCAATGCCACCAGCGCCCGTAATTAATACGATAACTTTCATACCCTTTATTAAATTCAAATCATAAAAACATAATTTAGGAAATGATTAAGAATAGAATTGTGATTCAACCATGTTTCAACTGACTTTAAAAAATGAATATAAAATACTGATAATCAAATTAATATTATAATAAATTCGACTCCGCTCAGGGTGAAAGGTCCTGGATTAGTGTTGAATAATCAGTTTTTGAGTTGCCTTAAAGGAATCGGTTTGAATTTCAACGAAGTAAAGGCCATTGGGGAGGTTTCCAATATCTAGATGATCTTTACCCTCAACATTTTCAGTCCTTACTAACTCTCCAAAAGAGTCATAAAGTTTTATTTGTCCATAATAAATTGGCAGCTGAATTTGCGATTTGGCTGGATTAGGAAAAAGTAAAAGATCATTTCGTGCTGAGTTTTCCTTTACTCCAATATCATTTGGCGGTATCGTCCATGGACTAAAATATTCAACCCCGTTTTTCACGGCGCTAGTTTTACAATAATAATCTTCGTGTTCAAACCAATGATTTTTTTGAGACACCATACCTATTCCTTCGCCGTAGTATAACGACATATGATCAAAGCTAGGAGTAGTAAGTACGGTAGATGACCACGTCTGCAATGCAAATCCCCCAGGGGCACCTACACCCGGTAATGCAGTTAAAGTACTTGAACATGAAGGAGGGCCAAAATATTTGTACAACGTTCCCATATTATCTCTCCCAAAAAAAACAATATTATAAGTGTCTTCTCCAACTACCATTCCTGGATACATTTTATTTGCCAAGAGTGAACCTTCATTAAGACTCGTGTAGCTTTGGGCAGAAAAAGTGGTCAATGGTGCTATCCACTGGGAAGATAGTCCGTCATCACAAAAAGATTTATGATGCGGCGAATTCCCTGAAGCCTGCCTATTTTGTCCATTCAGAAGATATGAATAGCCATTTGATGTTATTGACCTACTTGTAATTTCAACCGTGTATGTTGAGCAACCAGAATACCATGGCGTTCCAACATTGTCCCAAGTGTCACGAGTTCTATATTTATCGCCGTTATTGAATTTGTAAATATCCCAGGCATTCAATACCTTTTCCCCAAACAAAGGAATTGAATCATACTGAGAACCATCTTCTATCCCTACCAAACGATTGTATTTATTTTGAGCATAAATTTTTGGGAATAAAATTATTCCAAATTGCTTACTAAGAATAATCGAGTCGACATTGTTCACAATTATTACTTTAATAGAATCGGTGATATTGAAAATTGTTTGCGTTGAAGTTGAAACACAAGTTGCAGTTAAATTATAATTACTATCAAATAACCACGATTGATTTAATGTACAAGTAGGAATGATAGTAATATTAGTAGTGTCTTGCAACTTAACATTTCCATTTGCTTCCTTAATGATCTTCTTCATTAAGAATTGGGGCTTGTTTAATGTTAGAGTATTTCCTGTTACAACTCCAATTCTATTCAAATAATAAGTTGTATCTATTCCTGTTTGTTTCACAGAATCTGCAAACAAAACATTGGAGATCAAAGCCGAATTATCAAACTTATAATTATAACGATACCCTTTATTAAACACATTCCAATTTTGGCCGTAAGAAATTACAGAAATCAAGAAGGCTACTATGAGAAGTTTTTGGCGCATTTTACTCTAATAAATTTAAGGAAAATAACGATAAGTTCAAAACCCATTTAACCTATAGCCAGTTTGGGTTTACAGAGAGCTAGTTTGACTTTACAATTGGTGAATTTGCCCTTTAATACACAAAAAGACTATCGCTATTACTCAAATAAGCCTTGTTCTTTAAAAATACGGTTTGGCCTAATTTATTGATGGGGAAAGGCTTACAAACCTCATCAAACAACTTATAATTATAGCTGCAAATGCCATTGTCTTTTTGAAAGTAAATGATGTTCTCGTTCACCTGGAAATTTTTTAGGCCTTTTAGGCTAATGATCTTGCTAAAGGTTCCGAAAATATCAAATACATAAATGCCAACATTGGGACAATTCAAAAATATATTTCCGTTATGCTCCATTAAAAAATTTGGTTTCACCTCTTCGGTTTGCAACATCTGTTTTAAATTTCCGGTGGAAGCTATTTGTTTTAGTTGTTCATCAAATCGCACCAATTCATTATTAGCCTTGTTGAATAACCAAATTCCATTATTTGCCGAAACGCAGGCAAGTTCTGTTTGTTCATACCCTAATTTCTCCAATGAAACAGGATCGTTTTTTTGCGTGAGTTGATTATCCACAAAAACCACTTGCTGATAATCTTTATAAAATAACATAATGCGTAAAGCATTGGTGGCATCCACGGAAGTGATATTCCCTAATTTTAAATTACTGTAACGGTTAAAGTAATTCCCATTGGCCAAATGTTTTACCATTTCGTTCTCTTTTATAAAGAATACGTTTCCTAAATTATCTACAGTAAAATAATCGTGGGCTTTTTTAATGACCAGAGGTTTTGTATCGCTTTGAAATGAACACAACAAAAAAACAAAAAGTATAAAATGCAATTTCTTAGAGGCAGAAACCACGAAGGACACGAAAGTCTTACACGAAGGGCACGAAATTACTATGTGGTTCATACAAGTTTATTTACTTTTAAAACTTCCTCTAAGGTATCACGTTTATTGTTCAAACGAGGCACTTTATACTGTCCGCCCAATTTATTATTGAATTTTAACCAATTATAGAAGGAATTTTGCGGCATATTTTTTACAACAGGCGAATGCAATACATAATTATTATAGCGTTTGGCTTCATAATCACTGTTTTGTTTCTTTAAAGCCTCATCTAATAACGCTACAAAGAACTCAAAATTGTTTGGCTGTCTTTCAAACTCTATCAACCACTCGTGAGCGCCTGCATTTTCGTCCATAAAAACCGGCGCTACGGTATAATCGCGAACCATGGCGTGTGTTTTTTCGCACGCGGCTGCAATGGCGCTATCAGCATTA
>CAYYUS010000197.1:0-5607 GCA_964474925.1 uncultured Akkermansia sp.
CTTTACACGGCTTAGCGAATCAAGAAGTGTTGAATTGGATCATGGAATTGAAAGAGAATTTAGGTGGTGGTTTACCAACTAAAGAACAAATTGCAGAGTACATTAAAAAAACATTAGCTGAAGGAAAAGTTGTACCGGGATACGGTCATGCCGTATTGCGTAAAACAGATCCTCGCTTCACTGCCCAACAGGATTTTTATAAGACCTGGATCAAGCATGATGATATTTGCGAAATAGTTCAAATGGTTTACGAAGTTGCTCCTCCTATTTTAGAGGGTACAGGCAAGATCAAAAATCCTTGGCCAAATGTAGATGCGCACTCTGGTGCATTATTAGTTCACTACGGCATGCATGAGTATGATTTTTACACGGTATTGTTTGGAGTAAGTCGTTCTTTAGGCGTATTAGCAAGTTTAATTTGGGATAGAGCTACAGGGTCGCCAATAGAGCGTCCGGGTTCATTAACTACAGATAATATCAAAGCTAAGATCAAAGCAGCTAAGGAAGCGGCTAAATAGCGTTGTTCGTTAATTTTATTTAAAGCCTCTGAGAGATCAGGGGCTTTTTTATTGTTTGACGTTTTGTTGTAATGATCTTTGTTTGGCGAGCCTCACTCGCAAGAAACAATGTGAGAGGCCTAGTTCTATTTTCACGGGACAAAATGTCCCGTCCTACATGAAATTCATCTGTTGCGGTTGCGCGGGACATTTTGTCCCGCAAAGATCATTGTCTTATACAAGCAAGGGGTTTGCACATCTATAATATCTCATAAAATAAAAGAGCAAAAAAAAGGCCCCGTAAAACGGAGCCTTTTTAAAATTATATTATTGCAACAAATTAGTTTGCAGTAAATCCACCTAAATTAATATGGGCGTTGTTACGTACTTCGTTGTTGTATAAAGAAAACTGATTAGTTTGAGCATTACCAAAAACACCTGGTTTGCTGCTTAACGGAATAACCGATCCAGCACCACCATTAATTGTCATGATACTATCTTTTGTACCAGTAAAGTCAGCAACCCAGATATTAGCATCTTGATTATTGAAACCTGGAGTATTCATAGCAACTGTAGCTAAGTTAAATGTATAATAACCGTTAGCATTTGTAGTAGTAGTATACATTTTTGTAGTTAAGATCGTTGGATCCATATCAAACGCTAAGTAAACAGTTGTTCCTGCGCTGATAGCTGTGTTAGTTGTACCAAATACTACTGAAGCAGCTGTACCTGTTGTAACTGTTTTTAACCAGTGTGTAAGACTAACTGAACCTGTAACAGCAGCGCTACCGATCATGATGTTGTTAGGGTTTGAAGTTAAGTTTGATGCAACAAAGTTAAACACACCAAAATCATGAGTAGTTCCCATGAAGAAAGTTGTATTACCCGGAGTATTACCAAAATAATTCGCGTATAATCCTGTTTTAGTAACGCCGTTAATGATAGTATCTTGAGTACCATTAAATCCGTTCATTGTAACGTAACCTTGAACACCGGTTGCGTTTGATTTAATAGTCATTGCCCAATTACCATTTGCATCAGAAGTTGCAGAATATACATCAGCACCTTGAGCTATAGAAGCAGGATATAATTGATTTTTGTTAACTTTAATTTGAACTGAAACACCAGCAGCAGGTATTTTTGTTGTAGTTACCCAGTTACCACTACCGTCTGGAGTAATAACTCTTTTAGTAAATGTACCTTTAACTAAAGTTGTTCCTGTAACGTCTGTAGCAGTAAAATCGGTTGTTGTTTCTTTCTTACACGAGAAGAACATCGCTGTAAGAAGAGTAAGTGCTAATAATGATTTTTTCATGACTGTTTATATTAAATTGTTTATTATTTTATTTATTTGGTTTAATTAAGATTAAAAATGGAATATCAACATGATCGCACCGGCACCACCACTTAAGTTAGTGTTACCACCCAATGTATTATTCATTGAGAAGATGTTACCTGCGTTGTTATCAACTGAGAAACCTTTTGTTTTTTCAGAGTTGTTTACGTTAACCTCTTCTTGGAACACTGAAGGACCATTTTGACCGTTAACAAAAACCTCTTGAGTAGATTTAGCACCTCTTCTTGTTGTTACTGAGTAACCCCAACCGTATTCTGCAGCAACTGATATTTTAGAGAACACAAAATATTCGATACCTACAAATCCTCTAACACCAAAACGAATACCACCACTTTCTTTTGTATAAAGATTTCTAACCGTTCTACCACTAATAGGAGTTTGGTTATTTGTAGCAAACGAGTTAAAGTTAGTTGTGTATTGAACTGAATAAACATCAGAGAAAGCATTACCATAAGTAACGTTTTGACGAGCTGAAGTTCCACCAATTCCGATCTCAGCACCGTAAACACCTTGAAGGCGACGGTATCCTCTTCTCATTTCATATCCAGCAGTGATCATGATGTTGCTTTTTGAATATTTTAATTTATCCTCAACACGGATAAGAGAAGCAGCTGCGATATCTTCTGCAGTTCCTAAAGTTGCGTTGTACATTGCCTCAGCATCTTGTACACGGTTAACCATAGAACCTGATAAAGTATTGAATCCAACTTTTACGCGGATAGCTGTTTTATCGGTTAAAAAGTACTTACCAACGATCTGGTTGTTTGAACCTTGAACGTAGGCGTTTGCTGCTCCAGCCTGATTTAACGCTGCAGGAGCACTGTTACCCATGATACTTACGTAGCGTAATGAGTTAAAAACTAAGTCGAGCGCAGGAATGGCGTTAAAGCCTAGCGCAATGTCACCTGCTTTTGGCAGAATGGCATGACCTTTTTTGTTTAAAACAGGATCGTCACTTGTACAGGCAACGCTGTGTGACCCCTGGGCGTACGTAAACATTGACATAAACAATGCTGGTACAATTAGAACTGATTTCTTCATATCTATTTTTTTGGTTAATTAAATTTGCCTTTAGCAGATTTGCTACAAAAGTAGGGAAAATAGGAGTTGCTTCCAAATTACTAGCATCCTTTCATCACGCAATTACACACACTCATCTGTTAAAAACACTAATTTATACTTGTTATAAATAGAAGAAAAACGAGTTTTAACAAGTTGAAAATCAAATATCTAAAACATTTTAAGGTTTTAAAGTCTACTAAAAAAGGATAAAAGGTCTTGATCGAAAGATTAAAATAAATTTGAAAAGAAGGTTAATTCTTCAACATCTTTAATATTGAGCTCAATTTTTCTTTCAATTCGGTACGTGGAATGATCTTATCAATAAATCCATGCTCTAGAACGAATTCAGCTGTTTGAAAGCCTTTTGGAAGGTCCTTTCCGATTGTTTCTTTCACAACACGAGGCCCGGCAAAACCAATTAAACTATGGGGTTCGGCTATATTAAGATCGCCTAACATGGCATAACTAGCGGTTACACCACCCGTTGTTGGATCAGTAAGTAAAGAAATATAAGGAAGATGATTTTGCGCTAATTGACTTAATTTTGCAGATGTTTTTGCCATTTGCATTAACGAAAATGCTGCTTCCATCATACGAGCTCCACCACTTTTTGATATGATGAGTAAAGGTGCCTTTGTTTTGATGCAAAAATCAATAGCACGTGCTATCTTCTCGCCCACTACACTACCCATACTTCCTCCTATAAAAGTGAAATCCATGCAGCAGATAACCAGATCTTCTCCGTTAACTTTTCCATAAGCGCTTCTTAAAGCATCCTTTAATCCGGTTTTTCTAATTGTATCGGTTAAGCGATCGGTATATTTTTTTGTATCGGTAAAGTCAAGTGGATCTCCGCTCACTAAATTTTCGTGAAGCTCAGTGAACTTATTCTCATCAAAAATGATCTCGAAATACTCTTTGCTTGAAATGCGTTCGTGATGCCCGCAATCTATGCACACATATTTATGAGCCGAATGATCTTGAGCTGTATTTATCTTTTTACACGAAGGGCATTTATACCACAATCCTTCCGGAGTTTCCTTCTTCTCGGTAGTGCTTGTTGTAATTCCTTCTTTTAATCGTTTAAACCAACCCATGTTTTTAATTATAAATTATGAATTATGAATGTTGAATTTACACTCATAATTTTAAACACCTCTTATGCTATTGTGATAGTTTTATCCAAATAAACGTCTTGGATATTGTTCAATAAACTAATTCCTTCTTTTATCGGTTTTTGAAAAGCTTTACGTCCGCTTATCAAACCTTGTCCACCACCACGCTTGTTAATTACCGCAGTTTCAATAGCTTCGGCTAAGTCGCTTGCGCCTTTACTTTCTCCACCGCTATTAATTAAACCCATGCGGCCCATATAGCAATTAGCTACTTGGTAACGACAAAGATCAATTGGATGATCGGTTGTTAATTCGGAATACACTTTTGGATGAGTTTTACCATGTCCAATAGCTGTGTACCCGCCATTTTTATCTGAAAGTTTTTGTTTAATAATATCAGCTTGAATAGTAACACCCAGGTGATTAGCTTGTGATGAAAGGTCAACGGCAGTATGATAATCTACGCCATCCTTTTTAAAGGCATTATTACGCGTATAACACCATAATACAGTTGCCATTCCTAATTCGTGTGCCATTTCAAAGGCTTTTGCTACCTCAACTATTTGGCGAGCAGATTCGGCTGAACCAAAGTAAATTGTGGCTCCAACGGCTGTTGCGCCCATGTTCCAGGCTTCTTTTATGCTTCCGAACATGATCTGATCGAAACGGTTTGGGTATGATAGAAATTCGTTGTGATTGATCTTTACTATGAAAGGGATCTTATGAGCATATTTACGCGAAACCGAAGCTAAAACCCCATAGGTTGAGGCAACAGCATTACAACCGCCCTCTAAAGCTAGTTTTACTATATTCTCGCTATCAAAATACATAGGATTTGGGGCAAAGGATGCTCCTGCGCTATGTTCAATTCCTTGGTCAACCGGTAAAATGCTCATGTAACCTGAGTTTGCCAAACGGCCTGTATTATAAAGCTGATTCAGGCTCTTTAAAACTTGTGGATTACGATTACTAATCGAAAAGATGCGATCAACAAAATCAGAGCCCGGTAAATGTATTTGGTCTTTTGAAATGGTTTTACAGGTATGGTTCAATAATCCATCAGCTTTTGAACCTAAAATTTCTGTGATCTTCGACATAGTATAATTTAAAAATTAAGGGTACAAATATAATAAAAAACCCTCTAAAAACGGTTGTTTTTAGAGGGGGAATTTTATTTAATTAGGTTAAAATTACTCGTTAACCATTACCATTTTAAATGGCACGTTAATGATAGCTTGGTAATCGTCGCCTGCTTCTAGCATATCCTCATCATCTTCTTCGTAGTGCCAGTTAATTGTAACTGCGCTACCTCCTTTGTGAATGCTTTCTAATTTCTTGAAAACATCAAGTATACATTTTGAAGATGAAGTATTAAAATACTCTAGCTGAACATTTACAGTTGTTGCAGGCTTAGACGAAGAAGAATACTTATCTAAAGAATCAACCAAAGGTTTGTAAAATTCAATTGAATTTTCAGGGATAGAACGCCCTTTAATTTCCAATACGCCAGTTCCAAGATCAAACGTTATTGATGGTGTTTTTGGCGAACCTTCTATTTTGTAATTATCCATAGTTA
>CAYYUS010000198.1:0-5602 GCA_964474925.1 uncultured Akkermansia sp.
GTAATCTCTTATTATGGGTGACAATATCAGAGGAGGTAAATCTTCAGTTTCCTTAGCAAAACCGGTGATTTGATAATCCATTACGGCATTATTCTCTTTTTTATTCATTGCAAGATCTTTTTTACTAGCACATCAATAGTCTCGCACATGCTTTAAGTCAACACCAATTAGTTTTCTGGACCTACCTAGCAGAGTAGTCAAATAACCAGATTTAGTTTACCTACTTCACTACAAGAGAGCTACAAATCCCTGTCCGCAATTAAATACACTAGCATAAACTACACCGTTGCTAGTTTGGCATTTACACTGCCACCATCGACACGTCCCATTGACTCCCTCCATCAGAACGCAATTACATGTAACAGAATTAGTACCCGGATCACCCAAGTCTGTCCCTTTGATTTTGAAAAGGCTTGACGCAGCAAGATTAACTGGACCAATAGTATCTTTTGGCGTAAGGTCAACAATATTTTTTAATTTCTCTTTCTTTTTCATGTTTTAATATTTTTCATTTATAAATTAATTAAGCCAAGTATTTCCAGTCATTACCTGAAATACTGACTTCTATACCATATGTTTCAGCATTTTGAGTTGAGGCACTTATTTTATAACCGGCTTGCAATTCAAAATCATTATCCCCAAAATCTATGATGTGTTCGAAGTGTTGTGTAAAATCTGATCCCATTTGCGTTGCTACAAACACCTCTTTAAATAAATATTTAGTTGATCCATTATTTATAAAGAGGCGAACCATTCCATCGTTAACTGTACCAGTGTCTTTCATTACAATGCATTCGACGCTTGAACCTTTATAGGTTGCTGATGCCCCGGCCGTATAAATATCATTAATTGTACCTGATCCATCCAAGCTAGAATTAGCAGTGCTTAATTGAGATTGCCCATTGTTTGTTGTATATTGAGTAGTGTCTGTTCTTACGCTTGCGCCATAATAAGCCCAATCAAGCGCTTCTGCAATTACATTAAACGTTTCGGCCTTTTGAGTTGAAGCTTTTAAGCTATAACCTGATTTAAGTGTTAGATTAAGAGGTAAAACAGCTTCAAAAGTTGGTGTTGTTCCGGAGCATGTAATTGAAGGCACCCTAACTTCATGAATAATCCTTGAGTTTGCGCCATCGTAAACATAAATCCTTATCATGCCTTCAGTAGTATTTACTGTTGCTTTTACATATAGATTCTTAACCAAGGCACCATTGCTCCCAGCAGTAAATATTGTACCAAGAGTTCCTGTGCCATCTAAGTTAGAATTGGCTGTTGCTATAACCGCTATGCCATTTTTGGCGGTGTACTGTGTTTCTTCTGCCATTATATAAATATTATTAGTGAATAATTAAGCAGGATATTTCCAGTCGTTCGCTTCAACTACAATTGAAAAAGCTTCGGCATTTTCTGTACTTCCTTTTAAAATATAGTCGGCTTGCAATTCAAAACCACCGAGATCTGTAGAGTAGTAAAAGCTTGGTTCGGTAGATGATTTTGTAAGCAAAGGAACAGGAATTTCTTTAAGTAAGTTTGTTGTGCCTCCACCAGTAATAAATAAACGAATCATTCCTTTGGTTACGTTTCCAGTACCTTTAAAGCTAATGTTTGAGATCTTTGTTCCTTTCCAACCTGATCCAGAAGCTCCAGCGGTTAAAATTGTTCCAAGCGTACCTGTTCCATCAAGGTTACTGTTTGCAGTTGAGATTAATGCTGTTCCGGTATTGGCTGTGAAGTTTGTACTTTCCGGCCTTACAGAACCGCCGTAATAAGCCCAATCCAGACCTTCGGCAACTATATTAAAACTCTCCCCATTTTGAGTAGCGGCTTTTAAAACCCAAGTCGCTTTTAAAGGAATATTGCATTCCCATTTATATTCAAACGCTGGTGTAGTTGCGCTTTTGGTTACAGTTGGTACTTGAATTTCCTGTATTAAACGGGTGTTTGTGCCATCATAAATAAACAAACGAATCATACCTTCAGTTGTATTTACCTGTGCTTTGCAGGAAATTGATTTAATAAGAGTACCGTTGGAAGCCGCTGTTAAAACGGTTCCTAGTGTCCCTGTCCCATCTAAATTTGAATTTGCGGTAGAGATCAAAACTTTACCTGTGTTTGCTGTGTACTGTGTTTCTGCTGCCATAGTTTTATTTTTTAAATGTTGTTTTTAAGTTGACTAATAGGACATATCTAAACCTTCCGTTGTAATAACAAGATTTTGAATAGTATTGTAGTATGAATAAAGTGACCACCCAGAAGCGAGGTAAAAATCAAGTTCATATGTAACTTGAAACGTTTCTTCAGTAGCAGATTTTATTTTGTTAGGAATGTAAACTTCATCAATTAGTCTAAGGGTTGAACCAGAGTCGGGAGATAAATAAATATACAAACCTCCTTTTACAGTAGTAACAATTGGTTTGATGGTTATTTTCTTTATCAATGTGCCATTACCTGCGCCAACAATTAATTGATAAGGAACATTACTTGAAGCATAAGTTGTTTTTGTATTTGCTGTGTATTTAACACGTTCGTTAATATTAGTAGAAACACCTGCCTCTCTGAGCGCGTCACCTGTTTCTATTCCTTTTATAAAAGTTATATTTCTCATTTGGTAGAATTATGCGACTAAAGTATATCAAGCATTGCCAGAAATCAATTAGGGGAACCCCATGATTTTTGGGATTAACATTCGTTTCCTTAGGGGAACCCCTAGGTTTTGCTAAGCAACTATCTAGTTTGATTTTTTTCGTTAAATTTATTTCATTAATAAAGCAACAGAAAATATTAATGTTACTATTGTTGAAGATCAAAAGTCATACATTGACGGTTTGAGGTCTGCACTTGCGAATCACAAAGTATGTGTAAAAGAAGAGGCTCTTAACGGAAAGATTTTCTATGAGATGCTTAAATCAAACTCGCTTAACTCAGGCATCGTTTTACTTGATATCGAAATGCCGGAGATGGACGGTGGTAAAACTTTAGATCTTATCAAAAAGGAATATCCTAATATTAAAGTGATCATGCTCTCTCAATATATTGATGAAGAACTTATAAGAGACCTATTTAATAGAGGGGCTAATGCATACCTAACAAAGGATATGGAGGCGGTTGAGATTGCAGACGCGATAAACCAAGTAAATTTAAACGGAGAGTATAGAGGAAATTTGTTACAATTGTTTAAGAAGAACCAAAGCATTACAAAAAGGAATTTTCTAAAGACATTGTATACCAATAGAGAAACTTCAATTATTGTACGGCTTTGCGAAGGTAAATCTGTATCAGAAATCGCTTCGGAGCTTTATGTAATTAACAAAACGATCGAATCACATTTAACTGATATTTACAGGAAAAGTGGAACAAAGAACAAAAGTGAATTTTTGATTTATGCAATAAAAGAAGGTTTGAATTATTTGGGGCGTAAGGCTTTTAAACACGCTCAGGCCGAGATCAAAAAGACAAAATAAGAAACCATAGAAAAAGATGTTTACTCGTCAAATATTTATTGTAGGTTCCCCGGTGAACGAGGATGATGCTTTTAAAATGGGCGTAAAAGCAGATGTTGTGAACTACAATCGTTACTTTCAATCAGCAACGGGCGGCGCTTTTATTCCTGACGAAGAGATTACTATTTTGAAAAATCCAAGCTGGAAGCGGCTAAAAGCTGAGTTGGCATCTTCACCGGCCGATTTTACTATTTTTATTTTTAGTGGGCATGGTTTTTTCGCAACAAATACGCGAAGGATAGTCTTTAATATCAGTGCGGATGATGCTGTTGCAGCTCAAACGATAATTGACCATATTCAGTCACCAAAAAAACTTATAATCTCTGATGCGTGTCAGACTTATTTAGAAGGGTATCATTACCTTGAGGGTATAGGTGATGTTGATCAGTATATGAATTTCCGTTCATCAATTACAAAGACTCGTGCTCGACAATTATTTAATCAAGCAATAATTGACAATCCAGATGGAACTCAAATTTTAATGTCATGCTCACGTGGTCAAGAATCTGTATTGTCGCCGACAGGCAGTTTTTTTAGTTATTCTCTTCTTTCTTCTTCTCAGCGTTGGTCAAATACCAATTCACAGGATGCGGTTTTAACTACACTTCAAGCCGGAAAAATGACGGGCAGCTTTCTCGTGAAAAATTATTCATCGGATCAAACAACCCAGAAACCTTCGTGTTTGGTCACAAGACACAGACCAAACTTTCCGTTTGGCGTTAAGAATTCTTCGCTAAAATTTTTGTATTGAAATAGACACGATTAGACCTCAAAAATAAGCAACTGAATTAATTATGAGGTAGCCGTAATCTGCCACCGTTAAGGATTGCAGTGAAATCTTTTCCTGCCTCCCCCAAAGACTGGAACGAAAAGCCCGAACTAAAGGGAATGGCCAAATTATACGTAATGTTTGAAAGGTAAAACATCTGAGGTTATGTTTTTGCCCGCTGTAAGAACTTCTCCAATTGAATCAGCAAACCTCAAAGTAACTGGCTGCCCATCCGCAAAAATACATGCGTTATAATTTAACTTTGTTAAAGCCAGGACATCCTTGCATACTTGATGTATATCAGCACTTCCTCGCGTTACTTCTACAGATATAGGATTAGGAGTTTCTAGTCCGATTTGAGTTTGTAGCCTAGATATAAATCCTTTGGTCCAAAGGAACGCTTTATTTGTGGCAACTTTCATTATCATTCCTCTGGGAACGCAGAATGCAAAATCACGATATAACTTGAACTCGTTTGTTGATTGGATACGGACTCCTACTATTTTGGATTTATTTGCAACGGCTTCTGAAAAACCCTCCCATTCTTCTTCGTCGAAATAAGTTTTTGCGTGAATGAAAATTTCTTTAGGGTAATTACCCTTTCCTAACTTTTCTTTAAAAGCTTCAAGGGAATGATTTATCAAATCAATGGCATCGTTTTTAGAAATATGAAACTCTTTAGTGACAGGATTATACCAGTCACCAATGTTGCCTCTAAAAACCATACCGTCTCCGGAATCTATGAACATTTGAGCGGCACAACAAGCACTTCTGTTGTTTTTGTCATTGTCTAATTTTTTATATACTAAACCCAAATAACAAACATCTTCTCTTACATCACCTAATCTCCACGGCAATCCACCAACTTTATAATAAAGAGTAGTGGAAATATTCCATGCTTTAGCTGTGTCAAATATTTTTTGACTAGCAATTTTTTCTTGATCAGTCCATAAAGTTTCATAAGCTATGGTACTTTCTTTTATTATCTGAGTTACAATTTTGTCATCCAATAGTTTTGCTTTTAATTGATTGTGAAAATTGATTTCAAAGTCATAAGCTTCTTGAAGTTCAGTATATTCCTCGAAAAGGAAAGTCTGATTTCTGTCTCTTTTTTTACTCAGACCGATTTTTATATTGTCAGCAGACTTTGGAAGTTTTGATTTCGGACGACCATACTTATATATATCATCTGGAATTACTACAAACCATACCGTAACAGGTTTTTCCTCTTGCTTAGAGTATTTTATCAACTCATTGGCATATAGATTTGAAAGATTGTGAACTCTTTGATGGCCATCAGTATAATGAAGGAATTTAATTATTTCATCTGATG